>NZ_LMHO01000022.1:0-64575 GCF_001428185.1 Mesorhizobium sp. Root695
TGTCGAGCTGATCGTGCCGATCGCCATGGAAGAGAAGCTGCGCTTCGCTATCCGTGAAGGCGGCCGCACCGTCGGTGCCGGCATCGTCGTCACCATCAAAGAGTAATTTGGACTTAAACCGATCTGTCGCGGGCGCGGGAGCTGCCCGCGCCGCGCCAGAACAAGGAAGTGACGCATGAACGGACAGAATATCCGCATCCGCCTGAAGGCGTTTGACCACCGCGTGCTCGACGCCTCGACGAAGGAAATCGTGTCGACGGCCAAGCGTACCGGTGCCAACGTCCGCGGCCCCATTCCGCTGCCGACGCGGATCGAAAAGTTTACGGTCAACCGGTCGCCTCACGTCGACAAGAAGAGCCGCGAGCAGTTCGAGATGCGCACGCACAAGCGTCTGCTCGACATCGTCGATCCGACCCCGCAGACGGTCGATGCTTTGATGAAGCTCGATCTGGCCGCCGGCGTCGACGTCGAGATCAAGCTCTAAGGGAATGAGAGCGCGGTAAGGGGCGGTGCCCCTGGCCCGGAACTCTAAAGGAATTGAACCGATGCGTTCAGGTGTGATTGCAAAGAAGGTGGGAATGACCCGCATCTACAACGATGCCGGGGAACATGTTCCCGTCACCGTTCTCCTGATGGAGAACTGCCAGGTCGTGGCCCAGCGTACGCAAGAGAAGAATGGCTACACCGCCGTTCAGCTCGGCGTTGGCCTTGCCAAGGTGAAGAATACGTCGAAGGCGATGCGCGGCCATTTCGCGACCGCTTCCGTTGAGCCGAAGGCGAAGGTCGCAGAGTTCCGCGTCTCCGCCGACAACATGATCGATGTCGGCGCCGAGATCACCGTCGAGCACTTCGTCCCCGGCCAGAAGGTCGATGTGACGGGCACGACGATCGGCAAGGGTTTTCAGGGCGTCATCAAGCGCCACCACATGGGCGGTGGCCGTGCAACGCACGGTAACTCGGTTTCGCACCGTACGCACGGTTCGACAGGCCAGCGCCAGGACCCGGGCAAGGTGTTCAAGGGCAAGCATATGGCTGGCCACATGGGCGACACCCGCGTCACCACGCAGAATGTCGAGATCGTATCGACCGACGCCGACCGCGGCCTGATCCTGATCCGCGGTGCGGTTCCCGGATCGAAGGGCGCCTGGATCCTGGTCCGCGATGCGGCCAAGGTGGCACTGCCGGCCAATGCGCCGAAGCCTGCCGCGATCCGCGCCGTTGCTGCCGAAAGTGGCGCCAAGAACGAGGCTCCGGCCACAGAGGGAGCGGAATAATGGATCTCAAGATCACAACGCTGGGCGGCAAGGACGCCGGCAAGGTGGAACTCTCCGACGAGATTTTCGGCCTTGATCCGCGCGAAGACATCCTGCAGCGCGTCGTGCGCTGGCAGCTCGCCAAGAAGCAGCAGGGCACGCACAAGGCCAAGGGCCGCGCCGAGATCGCGCGCACCGGCGCCAAGATGTACAAGCAGAAGGGTACGGGCCGCGCCCGTCACCATTCGGCACGTGCTCCGCAGTTCCGCGGCGGCGGCAAGGCCCACGGCCCGGTCGTTCGCAGCCACGAGCACGAACTGCCGAAGAAGGTTCGCGCGCTCGGCCTCAAGCATGCTCTTTCGGCCAAGGCCAAGAGCGCGTCGATCATCATCATCGACGAGCTGAAGCTGACCGAGGCGAAGACGAAGGCGCTGATCGCGAATTTCGCGACGCTGGGCCTGACCAATGCTTTGCTGATCGGCGGCGCCGAGCTTGACAAGAACTTCAAGCTGGCGGCGACGAACATCCCCAACATCGACGTGCTGCCCATTCAGGGCATCAACGTCTACGACATTCTGCGCCGCGGCACGCTGGTCCTTTCGAAGGCCGCCGTCGAGGCTCTCGAGGAGCGCTTTAAATGACCGACCTTCGTCACTACGACGTGATCGTCTCGCCGGCGATCACCGAAAAGTCGACCATGGCCTCCGAGCAGAACCAGGTCGTCTTCAACGTCGCCAAGAAGGCGTCGAAGCCGGAAATCAAGGCCGCCGTCGAAGCGCTGTTCGGCGTCAAGGTGATGGCCGTGAACACGCTTGTCCGCAAGGGCAAGATCAAGCGCTTCCGTGGCACGGTTGGCCGCCAGAGCGACGTCAAGAAGGCGATTGTGACGCTGGCAGATGGCCAGTCGATCGACGTCGCGACGGGTCTCTGAGCAAGGCCGCGAGGACAGAAACATGGCACTGAAAAAATTCAACCCGGTAACGCCCAGCACCCGTCAGCTGGTCATCGTCGACCGCTCGGGCCTCTACAAGGGCAAGCCCGTCAAGGGTCTGACCGAAGGCCTGACCAAGTCGGGCGGCCGCAACAATCACGGCCGCATCACCGCCCGCTTCATCGGCGGTGGTCACAAGCGTTCGTACCGCATCATCGACTTCAAGCGCCGCAAGTTCGACGTTGTCGGCACGGTCGAGCGCATTGAATACGATCCGAACCGCACCGCCTTCATCGCGCTGATCAAGTATGACGATGGCGAGTTGTCCTACATCATCGCTCCGCAGCGTCTGGCTCCCGGCGACAAGGTCGTGTCCGGTGAATCGGTCGACGTGAAGCCGGGCAATGCGATGCCGCTGGCTTCGATGCCGGTCGGCACCATCGTCCACAACATCGAGCTGAAGCCGGGCAAGGGCGCTCAGGTCGCCCGTTCGGCAGGTGGTTACGGTCAGCTGGTCGGTCGTGACCAGGGCATGGCGATCCTGCGCCTCAATTCGGGCGAGCAGCGTGTCGTTCACGGCTCCTGCATGGCCACTGTCGGCGCCGTGTCCAATCCGGACCACGGCAACATCAATGACGGCAAGGCCGGTCGCACGGTTTGGCGTGGCAAGCGCCCGCACAATCGCGGCGTGACCATGAACCCGGTTGACCATCCGCACGGCGGCGGCGAAGGCCGCACCTCGGGTGGCCGCCATCCGGTTTCGCCCTGGGGCAAGCCGACCAAGGGCAAGAAGACGCGGTCCAACAAGGCGACCGACAAGTTCATCCTGCGCTCGCGCCATCAGCGCAAGAGCTAAGAAGAGGTAACGCCAAGTGACTCGTTCGATTTGGAAAGGCCCCTTCATTGACGGCTACCTTCTCAAGAAGGTGGACAAGGTTCGTGAAGGTGGTCGCAATGAGGTGATCAAGATGTGGAGCCGTCGCTCCACCATCCTGCCGCAGTTCGTCGGCTTCACCTTCGGTGTCTACAACGGCCAGAAGCATGTTCCCGTCTCGGTGAACGAGGACATGGTCGGTCACAAGTTCGGTGAATTCGCTCCGACCCGGACCTATTACGGTCACGGCGCGGATAAGAAGGCGAAGAGGAAATAATCATGGGCAAGGCCAAAGCTCCGCGCAGGCTTGCTGATAACGAAGCGCGCGCCGTATTGCGCACGATCCGTATCAGCCCGCAGAAGCTCAACCTGGTTGCCGCGCTGATCCGCGGCAAGAAGGTCGCGACAGCGCTTTCCGATCTCGAATTCTCGGCCAAGCGGATTTCCGGCACGGTCAAGAAGACGCTGGAATCGGCAATCGCCAACGCGGAAAACAACCACGACCTGGATGTCGATGCACTGATCGTGGCGGAAGCCTATGTCGGCAAGTCGATCGTCATGAAGCGGTTCCATGCCCGTGGCCGTGGCCGCGCCAGCCGTATCGAGAAGCCGTTCTCGCACCTCACGATCGTTGTTCGTGAAGTCGAAGAAAAAGGGGAGGCCGCATAATGGGCCAGAAAGTCAATCCGATCGGTCTTCGCCTCGGCATCAACCGCACCTGGGATTCGCGCTGGTTCGCGAACACCGGCGAGTACGGCAAGCTGCTGCATGAGGACATCAAGATCCGCAAGTATCTCGAGAAGGAGCTCAAGCAGGCTGCCATCTCGAAGGTCGTCATCGAGCGTCCGCACAAGAAGTGCCGCGTCACCATCCACGCCGCGCGCCCGGGTCTGATCATCGGCAAGAAGGGCGCCGACATCGAGAAGCTTCGCAAGAAGCTGATGGAGATGACGAAGTCCGAGACGCACCTCAACATCGTTGAAGTGCGCAAGCCGGAAATCGACGCGACCCTGGTCGCCCAGTCGATCGCCCAGCAGCTCGAGCGTCGTATCGCGTTCCGCCGCGCCATGAAGCGGGCCGTTCAGTCGGCGATGCGCCTCGGTGCCGAAGGCATCCGCATCAACTGCGCCGGCCGTCTCGGCGGCGCCGAGATTGCGCGCATGGAATGGTATCGCGAAGGCCGAGTGCCGCTGCATACGCTGCGTGCGGACGTCGACTACGGCACGGCCGAAGCGCACACCGCTTACGGCATCTGCGGCGTCAAGGTCTGGGTGTTCAAGGGCGAGATCCTTGAGCATGACCCGATGGCTTCGGAGCGTCGGGCCAGCGAAAGCGATGCAGCGCATGGCGGTGGTGGTGATCGCGAACGCGGTCGTCGTCGCGAAAACGCCTGAGACATTTAGGAATTTGGAGTTAGAACGATGCTGCAGCCAAAGCGCACAAAGTTCCGCAAGCAGTTCAAGGGCCGTATCCATGGTACCGCAAAGGGCGGCACCAACCTGGATTTCGGTGGTTTCGGGCTGAAGGCGCTTGAGCCGAACCGCGTCACCGCACGTGAGATCGAGGCGGCCCGCCGCGCGATCACGCGTGAAATGAAGCGCGCTGGTCGCGTCTGGATCCGTATTTTCCCGGACGTGCCGGTCACTTCGAAGCCGACCGAAGTCCGCATGGGTAAGGGCAAGGGCGCGGTCGATTACTGGGCGGCGCGCGTCAAGCCGGGCCGCATCATGTTCGAGATCGACGGCGTCAATGAAGAAACCGCCCGTGAGGCACTGCGTCTCGGCGCGGCCAAGCTCTCGGTCAAGACGCGCTTCGTGCAGCGCATCGCAGAATAAGGACGGGCTGATCATGAAAGCCGAAGACATCCGGACCAAGACCCAGGACCAGCTGACCGACGACCTGGCCAGCCTGAAGAAGGAGCAGTTCAACCTGCGCTTCCAGAAGGCCACCGGCCAGCTCGAGAAGACCGCGCGCGTGAGACAGGTCCGTAAGGACATTGCGCGTATCAAGACCATCGCTGCGGAAAAGTCCGCGGCTAAGAAGGCTTAAGGACGAAAACCATGCCAAAGCGCATTCTGCAGGGCACCGTCGTCAGCGACAAGAACGAGAAGACGGTTGTCGTCAAGGTCGAACGGCGCTTCACGCATCCCGTGATGAAGAAGACCGTGCGCATGACCAAGAAGTACAAGGCGCACGACGAGAACAACGCCCACAAGGTAGGCGATCAGGTGTTCATCCAGGAATCGAAGCCGATTTCCAAGGATAAGCGCTGGATCGTCGTGTCTTCGGACCAGGCGTAAACAACGAATTTTGGACAGACCGGGGAGGGGCTTTGAGCCCATCCCGTTAGAAAAGAAGAAGGCGGCCAGTCATGATTCAGATGCAAACAAACCTCGACGTCGCGGATAATTCCGGCGCCCGTCGTGTCATGTGCATCAAGGTGCTGGGCGGCTCGAAGCGGAAATACGCTTCCGTGGGCGACATCATCGTGGTGTCGATCAAGGAAGCCATTCCGCGCGGCCGCGTGAAGAAGGGCGATGTGATGAAGGCGGTCGTGGTTCGCACGGCCAAGGACATCCGCCGCCCGGACGGCAGCGTGATCCGTTTCGACAAGAACGCGGCCGTTCTCGTCGACAACAAGAAAGAGCCGATCGGCACGCGTATCTTCGGACCGGTTCCGCGCGAACTCCGCGCCAAGAACCACATGAAGATCATCTCGCTCGCGCCTGAAGTGCTGTAAGGAGCCGGACCAATGCAAAAGATTAGAAAAGGCGACAAGGTCGTCGTGCTGGCCGGCAAGGACAAGGGCCGTTCGGGCGAAGTCCTCTCGGTACAGCCGAAGGAAGACACCGCGCTGGTGCGCGGCGTCAACATGATCCGTCGTCACCAGAAGCAGTCCCAGTCCCAAGAGGGCGGGATCATCACCAAGGAAGCGCCGATCCAGCTGTCGAACATCGCGCTGGCCGACCCCAAGGATGGCAAGCCGACCCGCGTCGGTTTCATCTTCCAGAAGGACGGCAAGAAGGTGCGCGTCGCCAAGCGCTCGGGAGAAGTCATCAATGGCTAAGGCTCAAACCACGAAGCCCAAGGCTGAAAGCAAACAGTCCAAGGCTCAGAACACGCCGCGCCTCAAGCAGGTCTACAACGAGACCATCCGCAAGGCGCTGCAGGAACAGTTTGGCTACGACAACGAGATGCAGGTTCCGCGCATCGACAAGATCGTGCTGAACATGGGCGTTGGCGAAGCGACCGCCGATTCGAAGAAGCCTTCGATCGCGGCCGAAGACCTCGCGATGATCGCCGGCCAGAAGGCCGTCGTCACCCGCGCCCGCAACTCGATCGCCGGCTTCAAGGTCCGCGAGAAGATGCCGATCGGCGCCAAGGTCACGTTGCGCAAGGAACGCATGTACGAGTTCCTCGACCGCCTCGTGAACATCGCACTGCCGCGCGTCCGCGACTTTCGCGGACTGAATCCGAAGAGCTTCGATGGCCGTGGCAACTATGCCATGGGCATCAAGGAACACATCGTGTTCCCGGAGATCAACTACGACAAGGTTGATCAGGTCTGGGGCATGGACGTCATCGTTTGTACGACTGCGAAGACGGACGACGAAGCCAGGGCATTGCTCAAGGCCTTCAACTTCCCCTTCCGCCAGTAACGGCAGCGAGAAAAGGAAAAATCTGACATGGCAAAGACCAGCTCAGTCGAGAAGAACAACAGGCGCCGCAAGCTTGCCGACCAGTACGGTCCCAAGCGCGCTGCCCTCAAGGCGATCATCATGGATCAGTCCAAGCCGATGGAGGAGCGCTTCCGCGCTCAGCTGAAGCTGGCTGCCCTGCCGCGCAACTCGGCCAAGATCCGCATCCGCAACCGCTGCGAAGTCACTGGCCGTCCGCGCGCCTACTATCGCAAGCTCAAAGTATCGCGCATCGCGCTTCGTGATCTCGGCAACAACGGCCAGATCCCGGGCTTGGTCAAGTCGAGCTGGTAAGGAGGACATAACATGTCATTGAGCGATCCTCTCGGCGATATGCTGACCCGCATCCGCAACGCGTATGGCCGCAAGAAGTCGAGCGTTTCGACGCCGGCTTCGCGTCTGCGCACCCGCGTCCTCGACGTGCTAAAGGCTGAAGGCTATATCCGCGATTACAGCCAGACCGACTTCGACAACGGCAAGTCCGAAATCGAGATCGAGCTGAAGTATTTCGACGGCGCGCCGGTCGTGCGCGAAATCGCCCGCGTCTCGAAGCCAGGCCGTCGCGTCTACGTTTCGGCCAAGTCGATTCCGCAGGTCGCCAACGGCCTCGGCATCGCCATCCTTTCGACACCGAAGGGCGTGATGGCCGACCACGAAGCACGTGAGCAGAACGTCGGCGGTGAAATCCTCTGCCAGATCTTCTGATCTGGCGTGTGACCGTGAAAATTGGAATCCGGTCTTCGGGATCATGCCCGAAGACAGAGACCTGAAACAAGAGAAGTGACGAGGACAACAAATGTCTCGTATTGGAAAGAAACCAGTTTCGCTGCCGCAGGGCGTGACCGCGACCGTCAACGGCCAGACCGTGACGGCGAAGGGCCCCAAGGGTGAGCTGAAGTTCGTGGTGAACGACGAAGTCCTGGTCAAGATGGAAGGCAGCGAGATCGCTGTCCAGCCGCGCGACCAGACCAAGACCGCCCGCTCCAAGTGGGGCATGTCGCGCACGCAGATCGTCAACATCCTGCAGGGCGTAAAGGACGGTTTCGAAAAGAAGCTCGAGATCACCGGCGTCGGCTATCGTGCGGCACTTCAGGGCAAGAACCTGCAGCTGGCACTTGGCTTCAGCCATGACGTCGTCTACGAGACGCCGCAGGGCATCACCATCACGGTGCCGAAGCCGACCGAAATCACCGTGGCCGGCATCGACAAGCAGCAGGTCGGCCAGGTTGCGGCCGAGATCCGCGAGTACCGTGGTCCCGAGCCCTACAAGGGCAAGGGCGTCCGCTATGCTGGCGAGAAGATCGTCCGCAAGGAAGGCAAGAAGAAGTAGTGGGCTTGGCCCCGAAAAGTTGAAGACTTTTCGGAAAGGACCAAGCTAAAGAAGTGTAACGCCGCGGGGAGCGGTCGCGGGAGGCGCTTTCGCCTACCGCATATGGCGGCCCCCGTTTTTTGAAGGCAAGGAAGACCATCATGGGTACCAAGGAATCCACGCAGCGCCGCGCGCAGCGCGTTCGTCGCCAGATCAAGAAGGTCGCCGGCGAGCGTCCGCGTCTGTCGGTCCACCGCACGTCGAAGAACATCTACGTGCAGGTCATCGACGACGCCAAGGGCCATACCATCGCTGCCGCTTCGACGCTTGAGAAGGACCTCAAGGGTTCGCTCAAGACCGGCGCCGACACCGCCGCCGCCGCCGCGATCGGCAAGCTGATCGCCGAGCGCGCCACCAAGGCCGGCGTCAAGGAAGTCGTCTTCGACCGCGGCGCCTACATCTATCACGGCCGCGTCAAGGCGCTCGCCGAAGCTGCCCGCGAAGGTGGCTTGAGCTTCTAAGCATGATCCCGAACCGAAGGTCAGCGCAGCAAAAAGTTGCAGACTTTTCGGATAAAGATTATGCGAGGAAAAAATAGCTTTCGCCCCCGGTGACCCACAGAGGCGCCGGATCTTATCAGCAACCGTGCTTCCGGAAAAAAACAAGGAACAGGATATGGCACAGGAACGTAGGGATGGCGGCCGCGGCCGCGATCGTGAAGAACGCGATGACGGCATGGTGGACAAGCTCGTCCACATCAACCGCGTCGCCAAGGTCGTCAAGGGCGGCCGTCGCTTCGGTTTTGCAGCACTCGTCGTCGTCGGCGACCAGAAGGGCCGCGTCGGCTTTGGTCACGGCAAGGCGCGCGAAGTGCCGGAAGCCATCCGCAAGGCAACTGAATCGGCCAAGCGCGACATGATCTTCGTGCCGCTGCGCTCGGGTCGTACGCTGCATCACGACGTCGAAGGACGCTGGGGCGCGGGACGCGTGCTGCTGCGCGCTGCCAAGCAAGGTACCGGCATCATCGCCGGTGGCCCGATGCGCGCTGTGTTCGAGACGCTCGGCATGCATGACGTGGTTGCCAAGTCGATGGGTTCGTCGAACCCCTACAACATGGTTCGCGCCACCTTCGACGCGCTGAAGAGCCAGATGCATCCCAAGGATGTGGCTGCTGCTCGCGGCATCAAGTATTCGACCCTTCAGGCCCGCCGCGGCACCGCCGTTGCGGCTGAAGAATAGTCGATCTGACCAGGGATTTTGACCATGGCCAAGAAAGCAACCAAGACCATCACCGTTGAGCAGATCGGTTCGCCGATCCGCCGCCCGAAGGAGCAGCGCGCGACGCTGGTAGGCCTCGGCCTCAACAAGATGCACAAGCAGCGCACGCTGGAAGATACGCCCTCCGTGCGCGGCATGATCGCTGCCGTCCAGCATCTCGTCCGCGTCGTGGACGAGGGCTGAGCCAGAGCGCAGGAGAACTCAGATGAAACTCAACGATCTGCGTGACAAGGACGGCGCGACGCACTCCAAGAAGCGTCTCGGCCGTGGTATCGGCTCCGGCTCCGGCAAGACCGGCGGTCGCGGCGTCAAGGGCCAGAAGGCGCGCTCCGGCGTCGCCATCAACGGCTTCGAGGGTGGCCAGATGCCGCTCTACCGGCGCCTGCCGAAGCGTGGCTTCAACAACATCTTCGCTAAGAGCTTCACCGTCGTCTCGTTGGCCCGCATCCAGGTGGCCATCGATGCCAAGAAGCTCGATGCCAAGGCGACCGTGACGGCTGAATCGCTGGTTGCCGCCGGCGTCATCCGCCGCGTCAAGGACGGTGTGCGCATCCTCTCGGACGGCGAGATCAAGGCGAAGCTTGCCTTTGACGTTGCCGGCGCCTCCAAGGCCGCGATCGAGAAGATCGAAAAGGCCGGCGGTTCGGTCAAGCTGCCGGAAAAGGCAGCTGCCGAGTAACGGCAATTTGAAGCGCGATCGGCAAGAACGGGATCCGTTTTTGCTCACGATTGCGCTTTGATCTGCTCAACAAGGCGGCCGCGTCAACGCGGCCGCTTGCATGTTTAGAGCCCGGAGCTTATCTCGTGAGCTTCGGTGAAACGCGCCGCCTGACCTCAGGGCCATCAAGCGTTACCAAGCGGAGAATCAGGCATGGCTTCGGCTGCTGAACAATTAGCCTCGAATCTGAATTTCTCGGCCTTCGCCAAGGCGGAGGACCTGAAGAAACGCATCTGGTTCACGATCGGCGCGCTGCTCGTCTACCGCCTCGGCACCTACATCCCGCTTCCCGGTATCAATCCCGACGCCTTCGCCCAGGCCTTCTCCTCGCAGAGCAAGGGCGTGCTCGGCATGTTCAACATGTTCGCCGGCGGCGCCGTGCAGCGCATGGCGATCTTCGCGCTCGGCATCATGCCTTACATCTCCGCCTCCATCATCATGCAGCTGATGACCTCGGTCATCCCGTCGCTGGAAGCGCTGAAGAAGGAAGGCGAACAGGGCCGCAAGGTCATCAACCAGTACACGCGCTACGGCACCGTGCTTTTGGCGCTGGTTCAGGCCTATGGCATTTCGGTCGGTCTGGAAGGCGGCAACGGTATCGTCAGCGATCCCGGCATGTTCTTCCGTATCTCGACCGTCGTCACGCTTGTCGGTGGCACCATGTTCCTGATGTGGCTCGGCGAGCAGATCACCGCTCGCGGCATCGGCAACGGCATCTCGCTGATCATCTTCTCCGGCATCGTCGCCGGCCTGCCGCACGCCATCTCTGGCACGCTGGAGCTTGGCCGCACCGGCGCGCTGTCGACCGGCCTGATCCTGGCGATCATCGTGCTGGCCATCGTCGTCATTGCGCTGATCGTGTTCTTCGAGCGCGCCCAGCGCCGCTTGCTGATCCAGTATCCGAAGCGTCAGGTCGGCAACCGCATGTTCCAGGGCGATACCTCGCATTTGCCGCTGAAGCTCAACACGTCGGGCGTCATTCCGCCGATCTTCGCCTCGTCGCTGCTGTTGCTGCCGGCCACCGTCGCCGGCTTCTCGCAGACGACCAACATGCCGGCCTGGGCTAGCACCGTGCTCGCCTCGCTCGGCCACGGCCAGCCGCTCTACATGCTGTTTTATGCGGCGATGATCGTGTTCTTCGCCTTCTTCTACACTGCGATTGTCTTCAACCCGAAGGACACCGCCGACCAGCTCAAGAAGCATTCGGGCTTCATCCCGGGCTATCGTCCGGGCGAGCGCACCGCCGATTACATCGATTACGTTCTCACCCGCATCACCGTCGTCGGCGCCATCTATCTGGTGCTGGTGTGCCTGCTGCCGGAGTTCCTGATCTCGGCGACTGGCGTACCATTCTACCTTGGTGGCACATCGCTTCTGATCGTGGTCAGTGTCACGCTCGATACGGTTGCGCAGATTCAGGGCCACCTGATTGCGCACCAGTATGAAGGCCTGATCAAGAAGTCGAAGCTGCGCGGGGGGAAGAAAGCCAGATGAGGTTGATATTGCTTGGGCCGCCAGGAGCGGGCAAGGGGACACAAGCACAAAGACTGGTAGAAAAACACGGCATACCCCAGCTTTCGACGGGCGACATGCTGCGTGCTGCCGTCCAGGCAGGCACCGAAGTCGGCAAGCGCGCCAAGGCGGTGATGGATGCCGGTGAGCTGGTGTCCGACGCCATCGTCAATGCGATCGTCGCCGAGCGCATCGATCAGGCAGATTGTGCCAAGGGGTTCATCCTCGACGGCTATCCGCGCACCCTGGTGCAGGCGGACGCGGTCGAGCAGATGCTTTCGGATCGCTCCCAGGGCCTCGACGCCGTCGTTGAACTTGTCGTCGACGACAAGGCGCTGGTTGGTCGTATAGTCAAGCGCGCCAACGAGGCACAGGCCGCCGGTCTGCCCGTTCGCAAGGACGACAATCCGACCGTGTTCGAGGAGCGTCTGAGGGAATACTACAAGAAGACGTCGCCGCTGATTGGCTACTACTATGCCAAGGGCAAGCTCCGGAGTGTCGACGGTATGGCCGATATCGATGCTGTGACGGAACAGATCGAAGCGGTGCTCAAGGACGCAACGCGGGGAAATTAACGATTGCACTTGACGGAAGCGGTTCGCTGCGGTATGGCGGCCCGTCTTCCTATCAGGCATGGGCTTTGCTTGTCCGCAAGGGCAAGGCAGCCGCTTTGAACTGGAAACTCCCGCATGGGCCGGCCTCCACCGGACGCGGGGCAACTTAAGATAGCGCCGGTTCGTCCGGCCCACATGGAGAAGAGAAGAACATGGCTCGTATAGCCGGCGTCAACATTCCTACCAACAAGCGCGTTGTCATTGCGCTTCAGTACATTCACGGCATTGGCAAGAAGTTCGCCCAGGAGATCGTCGACAAGGTCGGCATCCCGGCCGAGCGTCGCGTCAACCAGCTGACCGACGCGGAAGTGCTGCAGATCCGCGAAACCATCGACCGCGACTACCAGGTCGAAGGCGACCTGCGCCGCGAAGTCTCGATGAACATCAAGCGGCTCATGGACCTTGGCTGCTACCGCGGCCTGCGTCACCGCCGCTCGCTGCCGGTTCGCGGCCAGCGCACGCATACCAATGCGCGCACCCGCAAGGGCCCGGCCAAGTCGATCGCCGGCAAGAAGAAGTAAGTCAGCGAATAGCGAGTAGCCAATAGCGAGTAGGGGGCCCTATTCGCTATTCCCTACTCACCACTCGCTTTCCTAGGTGGAGCCGCTGGCATTACGGCGGTGTAGAGATCAACTGAAAGGACTATCATGGCCAAGGAAGCCGCTCGTGTTCGCCGTCGCGAACGCAAGAACATCTCGTCGGGCGTTGCCCACGTTAATTCGACCTTCAACAACACGATGATCACCATCACCGACGCGCAGGGCAATTCGATTGCCTGGTCGTCGGCCGGTGCCCAGGGCTTCAAGGGTTCGCGCAAGTCGACCCCATTCGCTGCCCAGATGGCTGCCGAGGATGTTGCCAAGAAGGCCCAGGAACATGGCATGCGCATGCTGGAAGTCGAGGTCTGCGGACCTGGCTCCGGTCGTGAATCGGCACTGCGCGCCCTGCAGGCGGCCGGCTTCACCATCACTTCGATCCGTGATGTGACGCCGATCCCGCACAATGGCTGCCGCCCGCGCAAGAAGCGTCGCGTCTAAGCAATTTACCGAACGTCGCGCGAGCGCCCTTAGGGCGCGCTCCTCCACGGCATTCCAGGTCGCCCGCCACGATTGGATGGTGGCGGGTCAACGGAAGGAAAGCATCATGATCCAGAAAAATTGGCAGGAACTGATCAAGCCGAACAAGATCGAGTTCTCGTCGAAGAAGAAGACGCTGACCACGCTGGTCGCCGAGCCGCTCGAGCGTGGCTTTGGCCTGACGCTGGGCAACGCGCTGCGCCGCGTGCTTCTGTCTTCGCTGCGCGGTGCGGCTGTTACCGCCGTGCAGATCGACGGCGTTCTGCATGAATTCTCGTCCATCGCCGGTGTGCGCGAGGACGTGACCGACATCGTCCTGAATATCAAGGAAATCGCCATCCGCATGGAAGGCGATGGCCCCAAGCGCATGGTCGTTCGCAAGCAGGGACCGGGTGCGGTTCTCGCCGGCGACATCCAGACGGTTGGCGACGTCGAGATCCTCAACCCCGACCACGTCATCTGCACGCTGGACGAAGGCGCTGAAATCCGCATGGAATTCACCGTCGACACCGGCAAGGGTTACGTGCCGGCGGACCGCAACCGCGCCGAAGACGCGCCGATCGGCCTCATCCCGGTCGACAGCCTCTATTCGCCGGTCAAGAAGGTCTCCTACAAGGTCGAGAACACCCGCGAGGGCCAGGTTCTCGACTATGACAAGCTGACCATGACCATCGAGACCGACGGTTCGATCACCGGCGAGGACGCGGTGGCTTTCGCCGCCCGCATCCTGCAGGACCAGCTCGGCCTGTTCGTCAATTTCGACGAGCCGCAGAAGGAAGTCGCCGCCGAGGCCGTCACCGAGCTCGCCTTCAACCCCGCGCTGCTCAAGAAGGTCGACGAACTCGAGCTTTCGGTGCGTTCGGCCAACTGCCTGAAGAACGACAACATCGTCTATATCGGCGACCTGATCCAGAAGACCGAAGCCGAGATGCTGCGCACCCCGAACTTCGGCCGCAAGTCGCTGAACGAGATCAAGGAAGTCCTGGCGGCGATGGGCCTGCACCTCGGCATGGAAGTGCCGGACTGGCCGCCGGAAAACATCGAAGATCTCGCCAAGCGTTACGAAGACCAATATTGAGCATGAATTCCAAGGATCGGCGGCGTAGCCGCTCGATCCGACGGTCATGCGGAAAACCATCAGAGGCCATGGCCTCTTGAACAACTGAAGAAGGAAAAGAGCCATGCGCCACGGTTTCAAAGGCCGCCGCTTCGCCCGAAGCATTAGCCATCGCAAGTCGATGTTCGCCAACCTCGCCGTGTCGCTGCTCGAGCATGAGCAGATCGTCACCACCCTGCCGAAGGCGAAGGACCTGCGTCCGATCGTCGAGAAGCTGGTGACGCTCGGCAAGCGCGGCGACCTGCACGCCCGCCGCCAGGTGATCGCGCAGATCGGCAACGAAGGCGTCGTCAAGCGCCTGTTCGACACCATCGCCCCGCGCTACGCCACCCGCAACGGCGGCTATCTGCGCATCATGAAGGCGGGCTTCCGCCATGGTGACAACGCCGCGATGGCCGTCATCGAGTTCGTCGATCGCGATACCTCGGCCAAGGGCGCCGGCGACCGCGCTCGCATCGAAGCCGAAGGCACCGACGCGGACGCCGCAGCCGCATAAGGCTCGGTTTTTCCGGATTGAATTCAAAGGGGCCTCTGCGGGCCCCTTTTTGTTTCTGGAAGTAGTAAATTGCGGCCAAAGCCGATCTTCTGACCAGAACCAAGGGTGTTTGCCCAAAATAATCGGATTTCAGCGGCTTAGCCTTTCATTTTGCACAATCGTCGGGACAATGCCCCCGAACTTGCCTTGGAGGATTCGCGAATGCGCGCCAACCGACTGTCCCTTGTTCTGCTCTTCGCCATGATGGCGTTTGCGGCCGCACCGGTGGTCAGGCAGGCATTGGCCGAGGAGACCAAGACCGATCCCGGCCTGTCCGATGTGCTGACCGACCTGCTGCATGGCGTCGAAGGCGAGAATGCTACTTCCGGTCCCGACAAGCGCGTGCCGTTCGGTCGCGAGGAGGTGCAGCTATCGTTCGCGCCGCTGGTCAAGCAGACGGCGCCGGCCGTGGTCAACGTCTATGCCTCGCAGACCGCCAAGGTGACGTCGCCTTTCGACGGCGATCCCTTCTTCGAGGAATTCTTCGGCCGTTCGCAGCCGCGGGCGCAGTCCTCACTCGGCTCTGGAGTGCTGGTCGACCCGACCGGCGTCGTTGTCACCAATTACCACGTCATTAAGGATGCCGATCAGGTCAAGGTGGCGACCGCGGATGGGCGTGAGTTCGACAGCAAGGTGCTGCTCAAGGACGAGACGCTCGACCTTGCCGTGCTCAAGATCACCTCGGACAAGCCGTTTCCGGTCATCGCCATCGGCGATTCCGACGCGCTTGAGGTCGGTGACCTGCTGCTGGCCATCGGCAACCCCTTCGGCGTCGGCCAGACCACCACCAGCGGCATCGTCTCGGCACTTGCCCGCAGCCATATCGGCGTGTCGGATTCGAGCTTCTTCATCCAGACCGACGCCGCCATCAACCCCGGCAATTCCGGCGGCGCGCTGATCAACATGGGCGGCCAACTGGTCGGCATCAACACCGCCATCTACAGCCGCAGCGGCGGCTCGATCGGCATCGGTTTTGCCATTCCCTCGAACATGGTTCGCGCCTTTGCCGACGCGGCCAAGGCCGGCCTCGACTTCTTTGAGCGGCCCTATATCGGCGCCGAGTTCGAAGCGGTGACGCCTCAGATCGCCGAGTCGCTCGGCATGGAGAAGCCGACCGGTGCGCTGGTCTCGTCGGTCGAGGCGACCGGACCGGCCGCCAAGGCAGGGCTCAAGCCCGGCGACGTCGTGCTGCAGCTCAACGGCAAGCCGGTCGAGAGCATCGAAGCTCTGGACTACCGGATGGCGACGCTGTCGATCGGCACCACCGCGAATTTCGCGGTTCTGACCAAAGGCCAGCAAGCGGCGATGGACATCGCGCTGGAGCGCGCTCCGGAAGGCATGAAGGCTGCTGAAGTGACGCTGCATGGCCGCAGCCCGTTCTCAGGCGCCAAGGTGGCGGAGCTGTCGCCCCGGCTCGCGCAACGGCTTGGTCTGCGCACCGATATCAAGGGTGTCACGGTGGTCGACATCAACCGCGATTCGCCCGCCGCCGATTTCGGCTTCCAGCCGGGCGACATCGTGCGCGAGGTGAACGGCACCACCATCGATACCGCCGCAACCCTGGAGCAGGCGGCCAAGACGGATACGCGCTGGTGGCGCTTTACCGTCGAGCGCGGCGGGCAGATACTGCGCCAGGTGTTGCGTTATTAGGGTACAGCCCGTGCATTCGGGCTCATGCTCCAACGAAAAAGAAGTGCATGGCCGATCTGTTCAGCGTCGATGAACCGGAAAAGACGCCGCCCGGGCGGCCACTGGCCGACAGGCTGCGGCCGAAGAATCTTGGCGAGGTCGTCGGCCAGGAGCATCTGACCGGCCCTGACGG
Source organism: Mesorhizobium sp. Root695 (assembly GCF_001428185.1). Taxonomy (NCBI): domain Bacteria; kingdom Pseudomonadati; phylum Pseudomonadota; class Alphaproteobacteria; order Hyphomicrobiales; family Phyllobacteriaceae; genus Mesorhizobium; species Mesorhizobium sp. Root695. The sequence goes on from NZ_LMHO01000022.1 coordinate 16,738, forward strand.
CGCGCTGACCCGGCTGATCGGTTCGGGTTCGCTCGGCTCGATGATCTTCTGGGGGCCGCCCGGCACCGGCAAGACGACGGTGGCGCGGCTGCTGGCCGGGGAAACCAGCCTGGCCTTCGAGCAGATATCGGCTGTCTTTTCTGGCGTCGCCGACCTGAAAAAGGTATTCGAAGCAGCCAAGCTGCGCCGCGCCAATGGCCGCCAGACCTTGCTGTTCGTCGACGAGATCCATCGCTTCAACCGCGCTCAACAGGACAGTTTTCTCCCCGTCATGGAGGACGGGACCGTCGTGCTGGTTGGCGCCACGACCGAAAATCCGTCCTTCGAACTCAATGCCGCTCTGCTGTCGCGCGCGCGCGTTCTGGTCTTCCATTCGTTGGGCGAGGAGAGCATCGCCAAGCTCATGGCGCGCGCGGAGGAGACCGAGGGCAGGGCGCTGCCGCTCGACGACGAGGCGCGGGCCATGCTGATCCGCATGAGCGATGGCGACGGCCGCGCCTCGCTTACCCTCGCGGAGGAAGTCTGGCGGGCAGCAAAGCCCGGCGAGGTCTTCAATCCGGAGGGACTGCAGCGCATCGTCCAGCGCCGCGCACCGATCTACGACAAGGGCCAGGACGGCCACTACAACCTGATCTCGGCGCTGCACAAATCGGTGCGCGGCTCGGATCCCGACGCCGCACTCTACTATCTCGCGCGCATGTTCGATGCCGGCGAGGATCCGCTCTATCTCGGCCGCCGGCTGGTGCGCATGGCGATGGAGGACATCGGCCTTGCCGACCCGCAGGCGCTGGTCGTCGCCAACGCCGCCAAGGATGCCTACGACTATCTTGGCTCACCCGAGGGCGAACTCGCCTTTGCCGAGGCCACCGTCTATCTCGCCACCGCACCCAAATCCAACGCCGTCTACAACGCCTTCAAGGCGGCTACGCGGGCCGCGAAAGAACACGGCTCGCTGCTGCCACCCAAGCACATCCTCAACGCGCCGACCAAGCTGATGAAAGAGGAGGATTACGGCGCCGGCTATCGTTACGACCATGACGAGCCGGATGCTTTTTCGGGCCAGGATTATTTTCCCGAGAAGATGGGCCGCCAGACCTTCTATGATCCGCCCGAGCGCGGCTTTGAGCGCGACATCAGGAAGCGGCTCGATTATTGGGCGAAGCTGCGCAAAGAGCGGGAATAGCGGGCTTGCGTGGCCCGGTCGTCGTCACGCTTCGAAACGAGGCTTCGCCTTGGGGCATTTCCGCCGCGGTCGCACTCCACGCGCTGCTCGCTGCGATGCTGGCCTTGATGCCGTTGCCGAAACCGCCGAAACGGCTGGAGGAGGAGCGGGTGTCGGTTGACATCCTGACGCAGCAACGGTTCGAGGCCTCAACCAGGCCGCCACCAATGCCGGCGGCGCCTGAGATGCCGGCGGCGGTGCCACCGCGCGCTGCGAGCCCGGCCGTATCCCAACCGCCCGCCGCGCCGGCCATGATCCGGCCGACCGAAATGCTGTCGGCCAAGACACTGGCCGATCCGGGCAGCCGGCAGGCGCGCGCCGATTTCGCCACCTTCGCGTCCGACGAACGCATGGTGCAATTGTGCAATCTCGAAGCGATGGATCAGATCCGCCGATGGCGCACGGATTATCAGCCGGAGCGGGTGGTGCCCTACGCAACGGCGGAGGAGAAAATCGACGGAACCATGATCGCCGCGAATGGTGCGGCTTTCCGCAGTCGCAGAAACTGGTATGGTCTGAAGTTCAGATGCCAACTGGCTGGCGACGGCGAAAGCGTCGTCGGCTTCGAATTCCTGGTTGGCGATCTGATCCCCAGGGAAAAATGGGACGAGCTTGGCCTGCCGGCGGTGCATTGACCTGATACCGGCGGGCTTCATCAGGCAGCCAGCCGGCCACGATACCACGGCCGTTGTGTGGTCACCCAAAAAACCTTATCAAGGCGCACGACCGGGCGGTGGTCGTTGCCGTGATTTGGGCACCTCATTCGCAACAGGATCGCGCTTCGCGCGTGGAAAAATGACAAAAACCCTTCGCAAATCCCTTCGCAAATTCGCCATTGCCATCCCGCTTCTTGCCCTTGGCTTCTATTTCATCCCCATCCTGACCATGATCTTCATCGTCTGCGGCCTGATCGACGTGCTGCGCAACGACAGGAAGGATTTGTCACTGTTCAGCGGGTATTTCCTCGGCAACGGCCTGTTCACCTGGTTGCTTTCGCCGTTCAATCTGCTGGTCGACCTGCTGTGCTACAGAAATCCTGGCGTGTGGAAGCTGGAGCAGTTTCCCGCCGACTATCAGCGCGAGGTCAATGAAGTTCTGGACATCTTCAAGGCGCGCAAGGACGAGATCATCGCCGACATCGACGCCAATTTCGGCGCCGGTCGGCGCGGCATGTATGTCTACCAGTGGTACGGCAAGCACAAGATCGACAATGTCGCCGAGTTCAACAAGGATTTCAAATACATCAAGACCATCGCCGTTTCCGTGTTCAGCAAGCGCGAATCGACGTCCTGGCACTTCGGCCCGCTGCGGCTCAGCCTGCGCATTCTCTACAATCTGATCCCGGTGAAATCGGAGATTTTCGTCGAGTGCGGCAACGTCAAGAACTACTGGTACGACAATCCGCTGTTCATCTTCGACGACACGCTGCTGCATCGCTCGGTCAACGAGTATGACGGACGCCGCTACTGTGTGTTCATGGACATTATCAGGCCATCCCCGGTTCCGAGGCTGATCGCGGGCATGCTCGCCATCGTCTCGGTGAGCGTCGAGCGCATCAATTCCATGTTCTACAAGAATTGGAAGATGATCGGTTCGACCAAGCCGAAGAAGGCCGGGACGACCTGAGCTTTAAGGTCAGCGCTGCCGAGTCAGGACCCAGCCGGTCCCTCTAACAGGCTGTTGTTACAACCAACGTCCTATAGCGTCGTCGAGCCTTGTTCCCCTACAACTTGATGCAGCGGATATATCTGGGAGGATATAACGCTGCTGTTGAGTTGGAAGTGACAGTCGCCTTGGGAGGATAAGGTGAGCGGACGGCAGCCGACTGGTCATCATTCGGATTTTATCCAGGCATCAATCGCCAGCAACGATGCGGCGCGCTCGGCGTTGGTCGCCTCATGGCGGCGTTCGCTGACATTGCACGGTCTCGATCCGGCCGAGCGCCAGGCGCCACGACGCTTGACTGAAGGCGAGCTGAGGCAAGCCCGGCAGCGTATGGAACCGTTGCGCCGTGCCGCCGATGCCAGCCTCGACCGGCTATACATGGCTGTCGGCGGGGTTGGTTGCTGCGTGCTGCTTGCCGACAGTGAAGGCATCCCGGTCGACCGCCGCGGCGCAGTCGCCGACGACGACACGTTCGACGAGTGGGGACTGTGGACGGGCACCGTCTGGAGTGAGGACTCCGAGGGCACCAACGGCATTGGCACATGCCTTGCCGATCAGCGCGCGCTCACCATTCATCGCGACCAGCATTTCTTCGCGCGCAACACATTGCTCAGTTGCACCACCGCGCCGATCTTCGATCACGAAGGCAATCTGGCGGCGGCGCTCGATGTCTCGTCGTGCCGGTCGGACCTGACCGAAGGGTTCGTCAACCTGATCGCCATCGCGGTCGGCGATGCCGCGCGCCGCATCGAGACCGAGAATTTCCGCCTGGCGTTTTCCAACGCCCGCATCTTGCTGGCGCCGGTCGCCGAGCGCAGCGCCGGCGCGCTGATTGCCGTCGATGCCGACGATCTGGTGGTGGGTGCGACGCGCTTGGGGCGCCAGGCTCTCGGCATCACCCAACAGATCTTGGCCAAGGGGTTGCCGGCCGCCGACATTCTTGCCGGCTCGGCCGGGGCCGCTGAAGGCTTGGACGAAGCGGAGCGCGGCGTGGTGCAGCGCGCCATCGCGCGCGCAGAAGGCAATGTTTCGGCCGCCGCCAACAATCTTGGAATTTCACGCGCCACTTTGCATCGCAAGCTCGCCCGCCTCGGCATCCGCCGTCCGCACTGAGCTTTGAGGGGCAGAGCTGTCGCAGATATGCGACACTCGGTACCGGTCGAATGCTGGGCATGGGCTGACAAGTCCAACCCCATCCGCAACTCTTCCCAGTGACACGTCACATCCCGTGGCGCTGCATATTGGGAGGAAGACAATGAACAAGGTGGAATTTTCCCGCACGGCCAAGGTTCCCTTCGCCAAGCGCTATGAGAACTTTATCGGCGGCAAATGGGTGGCACCGCTGTCTGGAAAATATTTCGAGAACATCTCGCCGGTAAACGGCCGGCCGCTGGGCGAGGTCGCTCGGTCCGACGCCCGGGACATCGAGGCAGCGCTCGACGCCGCGCACAAGGCCAAGGATGCCTGGGGCAGGACAAGCGCCGCCGCCCGCGCGTTGATCCTCAACCGCATCGCCGACCGCATGGAGGACAATCTCGACCTGCTGGCCCTCGCCGAGACCTGGGACAACGGCAAGCCGATCCGCGAAACGACCGCCGCCGATCTGCCGCTGGCGATCGACCATTTCCGCTATTTCGCCAGCGCCGTGCGTAGCCAGGAAGGCGGCATCTCCGAGATCGATCACGACACCGTCGCCTATCATTTTCATGAGCCGCTTGGCGTCGTCGGTCAGATCATTCCCTGGAACTTCCCCCTGCTGATGGCGGTGTGGAAGCTGGCGCCCGCACTTGCCGCAGGCAACTGCGTCGTGCTGAAGCCGGCCGAACAGACGCCCGCCACCATCATGCTTTGGGCCGACCTTGTCGGCGACCTCTTGCCCGACGGCGTGCTCAACATCGTCAACGGCTTTGGCCTCGAGGCCGGCAAGCCGCTCGCTTCGTCGAACCGCATCGCCAAGATCGCCTTCACCGGCGAGACGACGACCGGCCGGCTGATCTCGCAATATGCGAGCCAGAACCTCATCCCGGTGACGCTCGAACTCGGCGGCAAGTCGCCCAACATCTTCTTCCAGGACGTGACATCGGAGGATGACGACTTTTTCGACAAGGCGATCGAAGGCTTCGTCATGTTCGCGCTCAATCAGGGCGAGGTCTGCACCTGCCCGAGCCGGGCGCTGGTGCATGAGAAGATCTACGACAAGTTCATGGAAAAGGCTCTGAAGCGGGTCGAGGCGATCGTCCAGGGCGATCCGCTCGATCCGGCAACGATGATTGGCGCGCAGGCGTCGGGCGAACAGCTGGAAAAGATCCTGAGCTATTTCGACATCGGCCGGCAGGAGGGCGCCGAAGTGCTGATCGGTGGCGAACAGAACCATCTGCCGGGCGATCTGGCGGGCGGCTACTATGTCAAGCCGACCGTGTTCAGGGGTCACAACAAGATGCGCGTCTTCCAGGAGGAGATCTTCGGGCCGGTGGTTTCCGTCACCACCTTCAAGGATGATGACGAAGCGCTGTCGATCGCCAATGACACGCTCTACGGCCTCGGCGCCGGCATCTGGAGCCGCGACGCGAACCGCTGCTACCGGTTCGGCCGCGCTATCCAGGCGGGACGCGTCTGGACCAACTGCTACCATGCCTATCCCGCGCATGCGGCGTTCGGCGGCTACAAACAGTCCGGCATCGGCCGCGAGAACCACAAGATGATGCTCGACCACTATCAGCAGACCAAGAACATGCTGGTCAGCTACAGCCCGAAGAAACTCGGCTTCTTCTGATCGCCCGCAAAGGCGGTATCTCAGGCGGCGCGGCCAACAGGCCGCGCCGCCGCATTGGCCTTTGGGAGGATTGTCAGGCTCGATAAGGTGTCCATGGGAAAGGTTTCCGCGACGCCCGCAGCCAAGGTTTTTCTGGCCGAAATCATCGCCGATCACGGTCCGGTGCTGTTTCACCAGTCTGGCGGCTGCTGTGACGGGTCGTCGCCCATGTGCTATCCTCAGGGGGATTTCATCGTCGGCGACAATGATCTCCTGCTGGGTGGGATCGGCGAGACGCCGGTCTACATCAGCGCTTCGCAATATGAGGTGTGGAAACACACCGATCTCATCATCGACGTCGTGCCAGGCAGGGGCGGCATGTTCTCGCTCGACAACGGGCGTGAGAGGCGGTTCCTGACGCGTTCAACTGTTTGCCCGGTGCCAGCGCCTACGCGCACAGGGGATTGACCTCGCCGCCCCGGCGGGGGCAGAAACGGTTATGTTCAATCTGCTTCTCGTTGTGGTCGGCGGCGGCATCGGCGCCGGCATTCGTCATCTCACCAGCATGGGCGCTCTGCGCCTTGTCGGCCCCAACTATCCCTGGGGCACGATGGCCATCAACATCGTCGGTTCCTTCGCCATGGGCCTGTTCATCGCCATCCTCGCGCGCCGCGGCGGATCGAACGAGCTCAGACTGTTCGTCGCCACCGGCATTCTCGGCGGCTTCACCACTTTTTCCGCGTTCTCGCTCGATTTCGCGACGCTTTGGGAGCGGGGAGCCACGCTGCCGGCGTTTGGATATGCCCTTGCCAGCGTCATTGGCGCCATTATCGCCCTGTTTCTGGGACTTTGGCTCGCAAGAACCGTTTCATAATGCTATTGCCGCGCCGAGGGCAGGCCGAGCTCTGCTCGGGAAACGGATAAGCGAAAAGATATGGCAGGCGTTGAACAGATTACGGTGGAGGCCGGCGAGGCGGGCATGCGGCTCGATCGCTGGTTCAAGACCCACTTCCCGGGCCTTGGTTTTGGCCATCTGCAAAAGCTGCTGCGCTCCGGCCAGATCCGCGTCGACGGCGGCCGGGTCAAGGCCGACACCCGCGTCGAACCCGGCCAGATGGTCCGCGTTCCGCCGCTCGAGGTCGACAAGAAGGGCGAGAGCGCGCTGACCGGTCACTCGATCCGCAACCAGGGCGATGCCGACGTCCTGGCGAAAATGCTGATCCACGAGGATCCCAAGGTTTTTGTCTTCAACAAACCGGCGGGCCTTGCCGTGCAGGGCGGCTCGGGCGTCACCCGCAATGTCGACGACATGCTGGAGGCTTGGCGCAACCAGAAGGGCGAGAAGCCGCGGCTGGTGCATCGGCTCGATCGCGACACCTCGGGCGTGCTGGTCGTCGCCCGCACCCGCCTTGCCGCCATGAAGCTCTCGGAAGCGTTTCGCGCCCGCGAGACCAAGAAGACCTATTGGGCGCTGGTCAAGGGCGTGCCGCCCAAGCGCGAGGACAAGATCTCGACCTGGCTGATCAAGGAGCCGACGCCGGACGGTGACCGCGTGCGTGTCGCAGCGCATGGCGAAAAGGGCGCCGACCACGCCGTAACCTACTACCGTATCATCGAGCAGGCGGCGCAGACGATGACTTGGCTGGAAATGGAGCCCTACACGGGTCGCACGCACCAGCTTCGCGTCCATGCCGCTTACATCGGCTGCCCGATCCTGGGCGATCCGAAATATTTCGAGGCCGATACCAACTGGGACTTTCCCGGCGGCATTCAAAACCGCCTGCACCTGCATGCGCGCCGCATCATCATTCCGCACCCGGACAAGGGCGTCATCGATGTCACCGCGCCGATGCCGCCGCATATGCGCCAGAGCTGGAACCTGATCGGCTTCGACGACGCCAGCGCGGAGGACTGATTGTGAGCGGCGCCACCGACGCGCTCGACCGGCGCGACACGGTCGACATGGCCGCTGCCGCCATCATGGTCGGCCTGACCTTTTCCTGGGGGCTGAACTATGTCGCCGCCAAGATCTCCTACGCCGGCTACGACCCCGTCTTCCTGTCGATTGCGCGCTCGATCATCGGCGGCTTGTGTGTGTTCGCCTGGTGCCGGTGGCGCGGCATAGCGCTTTTCACCCGTGATGGAACATTGCTCGCCGGCATCGCGGTTGGCGCGCTTTTCGGCATCGAGTTCCTTTGCCTTTATGTTGGTCTGGAGCACACCACCGTTGCCCGCAACACGCTGCTGGTCAACACAATGCCGTTCTGGATGCTGCTCGGCGGCCATTTCCTGCTCGGTGAGCAGATCACCTTGCGCAAGTTGCTTGGTCTGCTGCTGGCCTTTGCTGGCCTTGCCGCGGTGTTTTCCGACAAGCTCGGCGGCGGCGGGGACATGCTGTTCGGCGATCTCCTGAGCCTCGGCTCCGGATTTTTCTGGGCCTTGACCAACATTCTCATCAAGCGGTCGAAGCTGGTCGAGGCGAGTGCTGAAAAGCTTCTGCTCTATCAGCTCGCCGGCGCGGCAATCGTCGGCATGTTGGTGTTGCCTCTCGCCGGTCCGGCCGTTCGCGACCCGACCGTGCTGCCGACTTTGGCTCTGCTTTTCCAGGCGGTCTACATCGTCGCCTTCACCTATGTGCTGTGGTTCTGGCTGCTGCGGCGCTATCCGGCGTCAGGCCTGTCGAGTTTCACCTTCCTGTCGCCGGTTTTCGGCGTGCTGTGCGGCGCCATGTTCTTGAATGAGCCGCTGACCATGCGCATTTTCCTGGCACTTGGCCTGATCGCCGCCGGCCTGATCATCGTCAACCGGCCGGTGCGCAAGCTGACGCTGGTGTGAGAGAGACTTCCATGCGTGATATCCTCAACGATCTCGAAGCGGGCAAACATCTTTCCGACCCAGATCCGGTGCGCCGCGCTCAGATCCAGATGAAGACGCATCTGCCGAAGCGCTTCTACAAGACCGTCTCGGTCGCGCCTGTGGACAATGGCTTTGCCGTGCATCTCGACGGCAAGCCGGTGCGCACGCCGGCCAAGGCGCTGCTGGCACTGCCGACCGAGGCGGCGGCGGCGCTCGTCGCCGACGAGTTCGCCGCACAGGGCGAGACCATCGATCCGGTGACCATGCCGGTGATGCGCCTTGTGAACACCGCCATCGATGGCGTCGCCACCGACCCGCAGGCGGTGCTGGAAGACATTCTGCGCTTCGCCTCATCCGATCTGCTCTGCTATCGCGCCGACGCGCCGCAGGGGCTGGTGGATTGGCAGAACCAGCACTGGGACCCGGTGATCGACTGGGCGAGGGCGACGCTCGGGGCTCGCTTTAATCTCGCCGAGGGGATCATCCATGTCGAGCAGCCGCGTGAGACCATCGCCGTGCTGGGCAGCCATCTTGCCCAGCGCGCCGACCCGCTGCGGCTCGCCGCCATCCATGTGATGACCTCGCTGACCGGCTCGGCGCTGCTGGCGCTGGCTGTCGATCTCGGCGAGCTCGACGCCGAGGCTGCCTGGGCTGCCGGCCATGTCGACGAGGACTGGCAAATCGAGCATTGGGGGCAGGACGCCGAAGCGGTCGCACGCCGCTCGGGCCGCAAGCGCGACATGATGGCCGCTATCGGCCTGCTCGAAGCGCTCAAGGGCTGACGGGCTTCGCCGCTCGCTCCACTTCATCCCGCAGCGCACCTAATACCAAAGTCATAATCCCAAAGACGCGCTGCCTTTGGCGGCTGCTTTCTGTCATTTCTTCCGGGATGGCTGTCATGAGTCCGCGTTCGGAGGAGAACACGGACAAATGCTGTGCAGCATCGAGGACAAGGGTCTCACGGGAGGACAACTCAATGGCAATGGCATCAACCGCCGGAGCAAGCCGCGGCATGACGCGAGAGGAGAAGAAGGTCATCTTCGCTTCCTCGCTCGGTACCGTTTTCGAATGGTATGATTTCTATCTCTACGGCTCGCTGGCCGTGTTCATTGGTTCGACCTTTTTCAGTCCAGCCATTCCGGAAGCGACGCGCAACATCTTCGCGCTGCTGGCTTTCGCCGCCGGCTTCCTGGTACGCCCGTTCGGCGCATTGCTCTTCGGCCGCATCGGCGACCTTGTCGGCCGTAAATATACTTTCCTCGTCACCATGACGATCATGGGCCTGTCGACCTTCCTGGTCGGCTTGCTCCCTGGCTATGCGACCTTGGGCATCGCGGCTCCCGTGATCCTGATCATCTTGCGCATGCTACAGGGCCTGGCGCTCGGTGGTGAATATGGTGGCGCGGCCACCTATGTCGCCGAGCATGCGCCTGATGACCGCCGCGGCTTCTACACATCATGGATCCAGACGACGGCGACGCTCGGCCTCTTCCTGTCACTGATCGTCATCCTGATCGTGCAGGCGTCACTGAGCAAGGAAAGCTACGCCGCCTGGGGTTGGCGCATTCCTTTCATCGTCTCCTTCCTGTTGCTCGCCGTTTCAATCTGGATCCGGCTGTCTCTCTCCGAATCTCCGACCTTCCAGAAGATGAAGGACGAAGGGAAAGGCTCCAAGGCGCCGCTTTCGGAAGCCTTTGGCCAGTGGAAGAATGCCAAGATCGCCATCCTGGCGCTGCTCGGCCTCACCGCCGGCCAGGCCGTGGTGTGGTACAACGGCCAGTTCTATGCGCTGTTCTTCCTGACCAGCGTGCTCAAGGTCGACGCGCAGTCTGTCAACATCATGATCGCCATCGCGCTGGCGATCGGCTCGATCTTCTTCGTCGTCTTCGGCTGGCTCTCTGACAAGATCGGCCGCAAGCCGATTATTATGGCGGGCCTTGCCCTGGCGATTGTCTGCACCTTCCCGCTGTTCAAGGCACTGACCTGGGCTGCCAATCCGGCGCTTGCCACGGCCCAGCAGAACACGCGGGCGACGGTGACGGCTGCACCTGGCGACTGCAAGTTCCAGTTCAATCCGGTCGGCACGGCGAAGTTCACGACATCCTGCGACATCGCGACTTCGTTCCTGACCAAAAACTCGGTTCCCTATGATGTGGAGTCGACGGCCGCGGCCGGAACACCCGCATCGGTCAAGATCGGCAACGAGACGGTGGATTCCTATGACGCTATCGCCGCTGGCGATCAGGCCAAGGCCAAGGACGCAGCCTTCGTGAAAGCCGTCAACATGTCGTTGCGGGACGGCGGCTATCCGCTGAAGCGCGCGGCAATCAAGGTTGCGGACCAGAAACTCGACGCGTTTGTCGCCGCCAACCCGGAACTGAAGCTGGACGCCGCCGCCATCCGCGCCGGTGAGAAGGCGACGGTGCCGATCGACCAGGCGGTCAAGGACAAGCTGCTGACCACCGATGAGGCGGCTGGCGCACCTGAAGTCACCGTCTACAATATTCCGGGCGGCGGCGCGTTCGCCATGTTCGCCGATCCGGCGGCCGTGAACTGGCCAATGACGATCGGCATACTGTTCATCCTGATCCTGTTCGTGACCATGGTCTACGGGCCGATCGCGGCGATCCTGGTCGAGATGTTCCCGACCCGCATTCGCTACACTGGCATGTCGCTGCCCTATCACATTGGCAATGGCTGGTTCGGCGGTCTGCTGCCGGCCACCGTGTTTGCGCTCAGTGCCTACAAAGGCGACATCTACTACGGCCTTTGGTATCCGGTGATCATCGCCGCGATGACGCTGGTCATCGGCATGATCTTCGTCAAGGACACGCTGGGAACCGATCTGAACACCAAGCAGTAACGGACTACTCAGGAACCAACAGAAAACCCGGCGCGAGCGATCGCGCCGGGTTTTTCAATACGTGTCAGACTGGTGATGGGGGCAGGGGTTAACTTTGCCGTTCCTGCTTCTCGTCCTCGATGGCCGCCTCGTGATACCAGCCATCGCCGAAATCCGTCCATACACCACGCAGCGAGGCAAGCTCTGCCGCAAACTTAGCCTTGCTGCTCAAATTTGAGGCAGAGGCCCGCGTTGCCGCCGGGAACATCAGAATTTTGGCCGACGGTCGCGTGGAAATGATTTCCATTGTCGAGCTCCTTTCTTCTGCCGAACCTTGTCGATTCAACTTGATCTGAAGATAAGGTCTGCAACCAAGATAGGCAATATGCCTACGAAAAGATCAGTATTTGCCTATTATTTGTGCGTATTGCGGCTGTGATTGATGCGGACGCATTGCTTAGGCGGCGCGCCAACTTCAATGGAATGCCGCGTCAATTTTGCCGCACCCTCCAGGCCAAGAGTGGCACACGAATTGCGTTTTAAGGATCCGGCAGGGCCGGCTGCTGATGGCAGACGCATGTCGACGCCGTTCAGTGTTCGGTGATCAAGCAACGAGAGGCTAGAATGACGAAATACAAGCTCGAGTACATTTGGCTCGATGGATACACCCCGGTCCCCAACCTTCGCGGCAAGACGCAGATCAAGGAATTCGCCGAATTCCCGACGCTCGAGCAGCTGCCGCTGTGGGGCTTCGATGGTTCCTCGACCCAGCAGGCCGAGGGGCACAGCTCCGACTGCGTGCTGAAGCCGGTTGCCGTTTATCCGGATCCCGCCCGCACCAACGGCGTGCTGGTCATGTGCGAAGTCATGATGCCAGATGGTGTCACGCCGCATGCCTCCAACAAGCGCGCCACCATCCTCGATGACGAGGGCGCCTGGTTCGGCTTCGAGCAGGAATATTTCTTCTACAAGGATGGCCGCCCGCTCGGCTTCCCCGAGAGCGGCTATCCCGCACCGCAGGGTCCGTACTACACCGGCGTCGGATATTCCAATGTCGGCTCGGTCGCGCGCCAGATCGTCGAGGAGCATCTCGACCTCTGTCTCGCCGCCGGCATCAACCACGAAGGCATCAATGCCGAAGTGGCCAAGGGCCAGTGGGAATTCCAGATTTTCGGCAAGGGCTCCAAGAAGGCCGCCGACCAGATGTGGATGGCCCGCTACCTGATGCAGCGCCTGACCGAGAAATACGGCATCGACATCGAATACCACTGCAAGCCGCTCGGCGACACCGACTGGAACGGTTCGGGTATGCACGCCAACTTCTCGACCGCCTATATACGCGAAGTCGGCGGCAAGGCCTATTTCGAAGCGCTGATGGCGGCTTTCGACAAGAACCTGATGGATCACATCGCCGTCTACGGTCCGGACAACGACAAGCGCTTGACCGGTAAGCACGAGACCGCACCGTGGAACCGGTTCAGCTATGGCATCGCCGACCGCGGCGCCTCGATCCGCGTGCCGCATTCCTTCATCAAGAGCGACTACAAGGGCTACCTGGAAGACCGCCGGCCGAACTCGCAGGGTGACCCCTACCAGATCGCCTCGCAGATCCTGAAGACGATCGCTTCGGTGCCGGCAAGCGCCCAGGTTTCCGCTGCCGCATAAGCATTTCGGTATAGATGACAAGAAGCCCCGGCGAGAGAACGCCGGGGCTTCTTGCTTGTGAGCTGATGAAAATAGCCAAGTGTCCGGCGAAGGCCGGGGTTCCTTTTTTGCCGTTGTCCGGCGGATCGCGTCCCGGACAGAACATACCCAGAAAAAGTCAGGCAATTCAGGCGGTCGGAATCCCGCTGGATTCCCGGCCGTGGCCGTAGGCGGTTCCAGCTATCACTTTTCGGAAAAGCCCGGAAAACCGCCTTTTCCAGCCCCTGTTTGTGGTTACTGCCCTTCCATAAGCATCTGTTCATGCAACGAAATCGGCCATCCACAGCCCGGTTGGCGGCGTTGACAGGTCGCAGCGCGGCATGCGTATTCGCAGGCCTTGGGGTTACGTCACGCAATGCTGTTCGAACGGGCGGGGTTTTCTTGAACGGCGGCATTGGCGGGGGCGCCGGACGAGCGGTCACTGTAGCCTGAGACAGTGCTCCGCTCGCTCCTGGCTTCATGTTCGCGATCGAATTGTGATCCGCTTTCCATTCATCTGACTTTGCTGAACCCGGGACTGACGTCACCGGATCGATGTGTCGTGCCTGCCGATGGACCGCGCGCTCATGAACCCAGACATACGCGCGAGCGTCGAAAACTCAACGCAGATACGCTGCTCATGTCCAGTCGGCGCGCGCGAAATCGGGCTCGATCAGCAGGCACGCCCTATCGGTGCGCAGCAAAAAGCCCTTGAAAGAGGGAAATCTTTCAAGGGCTTGAATATTGGATTGAACCTTAGTCTGAGATGGATCTCAGACGGAATAGTACATGTCGTACTCGACTGGGTGCGGGGTCATTTCGAAGCGCATCACCTCGGCCATCTTCAGCTCGATATAGCTGTCGATCTGGTCGTCGTCGAACACGCCACCGGCCTTCAGGAAACCTCGGTCCTTGTCGAGGCTCTGGAGGGCTTCGCGCAGCGAGCCGCAGACGGTCGGGATCTTCTTCAATTCCTTCGGCGGCAGGTCGTAGAGGTCCTTGTCCATCGGTTGGCCGGGATGGATCTTGTTCTTGATGCCGTCAAGGCCGGCCATCAGCAGCGCAGCGAAGCCGAGATAGGGGTTCGCGCCCGGATCGGGGAATCGGATCTCGACGCGCTTGGCCTTCGGCGACGAGCCGAACGGGATGCGGCAGGAGGCCGAGCGGTTGCGCGCCGAATAGGCGAGCAGCACCGGCGCTTCGTAACCCGGCACCAGACGCTTGTAGGAGTTGGTCAGCGGATTGGTGAAGGCGTTGATCGCCTTGGCGTGCTTGATGATGCCGCCGATGTAGAACAGGCAGCTTTCCGACAGGCCGGCATATTCATTGCCGGCGAAGGTCGGCTTGCCGTTCTTCCAGATCGACATGTGGACGTGCATGCCCGAGCCGTTGTCGCCGAAGATCGGTTTTGGCATGAAGGTCGCTGTCTTGCCGTAGGCGTTGGCAACCTGGTGCACGACGTACTTGTAGATCAGCATCTTGTCGGCATTGCGCACCAGCGCGTCGAACTTGATGCCGAGTTCGTGCTGGGCGGCTGCCACCTCGTGGTGGTGCTTTTCGACGCGCACGCCCATTTCGGCGAGCACGGTCAGCATTTCCGAGCGCATGTCCTGCGCGCTGTCGATCGGCGGCACGGGGAAATAGCCGCCCTTGACGCGCGGACGGTGACCGAGATTGCCGGTCTCATAGTCGGTGTCGTCGTTCGACGGCAGCTCGGTCGAGTCGAGCTTGAAGCCGGTGTTGTAGGGGTCGGCCTTGTACTTCACGTCGTCGAACACGAAGAATTCGGCTTCCGGGCCGACAAAGATGGTGTCGCCGATGCCTTCCGCCTTCATATAGGCCTCGGCCTTCTTGGCCGTACCGCGCGGATCGCGGTTGTAGGATTCACCCGAAACCGGATCGAGGATGTCGCACAGGATGACCATGGTCGACTGCGCGAAGAACGGGTCCATGTGGACCGTTTCAGGATCGGGCATCAGCACCATGTCGGACTCGTTGATGGCCTTCCAGCCGGCAATCGACGAGCCGTCGAACATCACGCCATCGGCGAACATGTCTTCCTCGACCTCGATGACATCCATCGTCACGTGCTGCAGCTTGCCCTTCGGGTCTGTGAAGCGCAGGTCGACGAATTTCACGTCGTTGTCCTTGATCTGCTTCATGATGTCTTTGGCTGTCGTCATGTCATGTATCCCTGTGTGATGACGTTTTTTGATGATGACGTTTTCAGGAGGATGGCCGGGTCAGGTCAGACCGCGTCCATGCCCGTTTCGCCGGTGCGGATTCGCACGACTTCCTCGATATTGGAAACGAAGATTTTGCCGTCGCCGATGCGGCCGGTCTGGGCCGCCTTGCGGATGGCCTCGATCGCACCTTCGACCGCGTCGTCGCCAAGCACGACCTCGATCTTCACCTTGGGCAGGAAATCGACGACATATTCGGCGCCGCGGTAGAGTTCGGTATGGCCCTTCTGGCGACCGAAGCCTTTTGCCTCGGTGACAGTGATGCCCTGCAGTCCGGCCTCCTGAAGCGCTTCCTTCACTTCGTCCAGCTTGAATGGCTTGATGATCGCTTCGATCTTTTTCATGTAAAAAGTGGCCTCCACTGCCAAAAAAACGGGTTGTGAGCCCCCGCTTGCGCCTCCATCTAGCACGAACTGTGCCAATTGGACGGATTCGAAGCGGTCTCATACGATTTCAAAGCCGCGCCGCGCCGGGATGCAAATTCGCGTCATTCGCTGCACCGGAAGCGGCACGGGCTGCCGGAGCTTACATAGCGCCGGAACCAGCGTCCGCACAAAAATTAGGCATATCGCCTATCCCTCAGGCAATCTCATGCCTGCAATGTCCTCATGCTGACGATATGGCTGCAGATCGCGGCAACTCCCCTTTGTTTGCTTCGGATCGAAAATTGGACAATGCTTGATCGCATGCGGATCGGCAATCCATGAGCAGCGAACTTCTTTCTCCCGCCGAAATGAGCGAGGCGGATCGGTTGACGATCGCCGCCGGTCCGGCCGACGGCATCGCCCTGATGCGGCGCGCGGGTGAAGCGGTCGCGGCTGAGGTACTCAAGCGTTATCCCCCGGCGACGCACGTCCATGTGCTGTGCGGCCCCGGCAACAATGGCGGCGATGGCTATGTCGTCGCCCGCATCCTGGCCGTCAGCGGCGTCGGCACAACGATCTGGGCATCCGGAGCGCCGAGGTCGGAAAGCGATGCGGCGCTCGCCGCCTCGGAATGCCCGATCAAGCCCCGGCCGCTGTCTGGTTTCGACGCCGGGTCCGGCTCGATCGTGGTCGACGCGCTCTATGGGGCAGGGCTGTCCAAGCCGCTGTCCGGCGATGCCGCGAAAGCCGTCGATACCGTGACAGCCCTGCGCCTGCCTGTGGTCGCGGTCGACCTGCCGTCGGGCGTCTCGGGTGCCAGCGGCGAAATATTGGGTAGGGCGTTTCGCGCCGAGGTCACCGTCACCTTCGCACGGAAAAAGCCTGGCCACCTGCTGCTGCCGGGACGCGGGCAATGCGGTGAAATCGTGCTCGCCGATATCGGCATCGGCGACAGCATCATTGCCCAGCTCGCTGTATCGACCTTCGAGAATGTGCCGGACCTGTGGCTGCGGGAATTTCCCGTGCCGGCGGTTGACGCGCACAAATACAAGCGTGGCAATGTCGGCGTCTTTTCCGGCGGCCCCAGCGCGACCGGTGCGGCGCGGCTGTCGGCGATGGCCGCGGCGAGAAGCGGGGCAGGGGCGGTCACCGTGCTGTCGCCAGCCAATGCCATGCAGGTGAACGCGACACACCTGACCTCGATCATGCTGCGCAGGACCGACGACGTCGAGGACATCAAGGCGTTTGTCGGCGAACGTCGGCCGTCGGCTTTTGTTCTTGGACCCGGCTTTGGTGTTGGTGAAAGAACTCAGGCCTTCGCGCTTGCGCTTCTCGGCTCTCGCCGGCCGCAGGACGCCTCCGCGGCGGTCGAAGGCCTTGTGTTCGACGCCGACACAATCACTTCGTTTCGCGAGGCTCCCGACGTCTTGTTCCAAGCCGCCAATCAGCCCAACGCACCGACTCTGGTGATGACACCGCATGACGGTGAATTCGGCCGGTTGTTCCCCGATATCGCTGGCGACAACACCTTGTCGAAACTGGACAAGGCGCGTGCGGCCGCAGCGCGGGCCAATGCCGTCATCGTCTACAAAGGCGCCGACACGGTGATCGCTGCGCCTGATGGCAAGGCGGCGATCAATTCCAATGGCGCGGCATGGCTGGCCACTGCCGGGTCAGGTGACGTGTTGTCAGGCATCATTGCCGGTCTGCTCGCACAGGGCATGCCACCCTTCGAAGGCACCTGTGCGGCGGTGTGGTTGCATGCCGAAGCCGGCAGCCGGTTCGGCCCCGGTCTGATCGCCGAGGATCTGCCCCTGGCGCTGGTGCCGGTGTTGCGCCAACTCTTCGACGCGCGCACGGCCGCCCAATGAGCCGCGCTCTGGCTCTGTTGCTCGCAACTCTCTTTGGCGCCTTCATGGCGTCGACGGCGCGCGCCGAAGGCCCTGTGACCGTCGTCGACAACCCGACGGTGCTCGCCGCGCTCGATGCCAAGGGTTTCGGCTTCGCCGCCGTTTTCGGGGTCGACGGCGAGGATGGTCTGAAGACGCTCTACGACGAGGCGCCGGCCTATCACGCCATCGTCGAGACGGTAGCCTCCGATGTTGCGGCGCTGCGCGCCGACATGAAGGCCGGCGGGCGGCCGCTTTACGAGGTCACCGACGGTAATGTCGGCCGCATCATGGACATGCGCTGGCTGAAGACCGATGCCGCGCGTTTCCGGCTGGTCGGTGTCGTCAACCGGCTCGACCGTCGCGACTTCGCAGTGCTGCAGGGCGACAAGAGCTGCGGCGAGGTGCGCTTGATCTACCGCCTGGCCTACAGCTTTCGGAAGAACGGCAAGCTGCTGGCGTCACGCCTGCCGTTCAATTTCAATGCCATCTACAGCGCGGCACCCGATGCCGATGGCGGCTGCATCGGCACTGCCGGACGCTGGACGCCACAGCTTGACGAGAGCGTCGATGCCGGCTGGCTGACCGGTGGACCGCTGGAGAGGACCGGGCTGACCTTAAAGCAGCTGGAGCTCAACGCACAGGTGGTGCGCCTTCCCTCCGGCCAGGAAACCGAGTTCGGCGGGCAGGCGGCCTATCTCATGCGGATATTCGGCATCGATGGCGCTGATATCAGCGAGAAGCCGCTGGAAAACACGCCCGACACCACACGGCTCTCGCAGAATGCGGCATTGAAGGCACGGCTCGCCGCCTATGTCGGCGCCAATCTGCCCGCGGTCGACGAAGGCGTCTATCAAATCCCCGACGAGTTCCTGGCCAGAAAAATTATCTCATGGTCGACCTTCGGCAGTGCGCGGCAGGCCAATCATCCGTTTACGCAACTATTCCAACTCAAGGAATTCGTAGCGCTCGATTATTCCACGCTGAAACTGGTGCGCACGCCGGAAGCGCTGGTCGAGCGGCTGGACAATGGCGCCTGCCAGGGTTGCCATCAGGCCGGTTCCACCGCCGGGTTCCATTTCATCGGCCTCGACGACAAGACGACGTCGCCGCTCAATCGCATCGAGGTCGGCATCTCGCCGCATCTTCATGCCGAGATTCCGCGCCGCCAGGCCTGGCTTCGCGCCACCGCCGAAGGCAACGAGCCAAACCGCTTCCGGCCGCTCTCCTTTGCGCCGCCGGCGGCCTGGACGGATATCGAGGTCGAGTACGCGCCGGCAGAGATGGCAATGCCGTGCCTGATGCCGGAAGATGCCGCACGCTTCGGTGCGAGCTGGCAATGCGGCAGCGGCACCGTCTGCACGCCGCTGGCCACCGCTTCAGGCGTGCGCACCAAACTGGCGCAATGCCTGCTCCCCAAGGATAGCGCTGACATGTTTTCCGGGCATCCTTGTCTGACCGGCTCGATCGCCAGCAATGCGGCGCAGCCTTTCAACGACCGCTACAGCATATCGGGCCAGTTCGCGGCCTTCGCGCCTGACGTTTCGCGCACCGCTTACACCTGCCGTCCGCCGAAGATCGGCGTGCCTGGCGGCATCGCCTATCGCGGCTGCGACGACAAGGACCGTACATTTGCCGCCTTCAAAGCCGGCAAGCCGATGCCGAACGAGATTTGCGGGCTGGTCGGCGGCAAGAAATTCGACATCTGCGTGGCCACCAACAATTTCGACCAATGCCTCGGCGGCGCCGTCAATCGCGGCAACCGGCCGGCCTGTTCAGCCGATCATTTCTGCCGCGAGGACTATATGTGCCAGTCGCTGCCGCCGGACACGCCGGGCATTTCAAAAGTGAAAGGCATCGGCTTCTGCTCGCCGACCTACTTCATCTTCCAGATGCGCATCGACAACCACGCAACGCCATGGGCCAGCCCTGTCCGCGCCACCATGGGAGCGGGATTTGGCGCGGCGGAAGAGGAGTGAGCTGCCGACGCCTCACAGCGGAATGTTGTCGTGCTTCTTCCAGGGGTTCTGCATATCCTTGTTGCGCAGCATGCGCAGCGCTCGTGCGATGCGGCGGCGGGTCGAGTGCGGCATGATCACCTCATCGACATAGCCGCGTTCGGCGGCGACGAAGGGCGACAGGAAGCGATCCTCGTAAGCCTTTGTATGGGCTGCGATCTTTTCCGCATCGCCGATGTCCTTGCGATAGATGATCTCGACCGCGCCCCTGGCGCCCATCACCGCGATCTGCGCCGTCGGCCAGGCATAGTTCATGTCGCCGCGCAGATGTTTTGAGGCCATCACGTCATAGGCTCCGCCATAGGCTTTTCTGGTGATGACGGTGATCTTCGGCACGGTGGCCTCGGCATAGGCGAACAGGAGTTTCGCACCGTGCTTGATCAACCCGCCATATTCCTGCGCGGTGCCGGGCAGGAAGCCCGGAACATCGACGAAGGTGACGATCGGGATCGAAAAACAGTCGCAAAAGCGCACGAAGCGCGCTGCCTTGCGGCTGGCGTCCGAATCGAGCACGCCGGCCAGAACCATCGGCTGGTTGGCGACGAAGCCGACCGTGCGGCCCTCGACGCGTCCGAAGCCGGTGACGATGTTCTTGGCAAAATTCTGCTGGATTTCGAAGAAGTCGCCTTCATCGGCGACCTTCATGATCAGTTCTTTGATGTCGTAGGGCTTGTTGGCGTTGTCGGGAATCAGCCGATCGAGCGACAGGTCATGGTTGGTGACCGACTGGTAGCATTCGATCTCGGGAAGCTCCGATGTGTTGGAGGCCGGCAGCAGGTCGACCAGCCGGCGCATCTGCAGCAGCGCCTCGACGTCATTGTCGTAGGCGCCGTCGGCAATCGAGGATTTCGTCGTGTGGACCGAGGCACCGCCGAGGCTCTCGGCGGTCACCGTCTCGTTGGTCACGGTCTTCACCACATCCGGTCCGGTGACGAACATGTAGGAGGTGTCGCGCACCATGAAAATGAAGTCGGTCATGGCAGGCGAATAGACGTCGCCGCCGGCGCAAGGCCCCATGATCACCGAGATCTGCGGAATGACGCCGGAGGCGAGCACGTTGCGTTGGAAAATCTCGGCATAGCCGCCGAGTGCGGCGACACCCTCCTGGATGCGTGCGCCGCCGGCATCATAGAGGCCGATGATCGGCGCTCGATTGCGCAGCGCCATCTCCTGCACCTTGATGACCTTCTCGGCATGCGCTTCCGACAGCGAACCGCCGAAAACGGTAAAGTCCTTGGCAAAGAGGTAGACCGGGCGGCCGTTGACGGTGCCCCAGCCGGTGACGACGCCGTCGCCGGCGATCTTGGTCTTTTCCATGCCGAAATCGGTCGAGCGGTGCTCGACATACATGTCGAATTCCTCGAACGAGCCCTCGTCGAGAAACACCTCGATGCGTTCGCGCGCGGTGAGCTTGCCTTTCTTGTGCTGGGCGTCGATGCGAGCCTGGCCGCCACCCATGCGGGCGATCTCGCGGCGGCGCTCGAGTTCCTTCAGCACGTCTTTCATCGATTACCTCCCAAGCCAGCGGCATTTCGTGGTAATCGTGCCGGCAAGCGAGCGCAAGCGCCGCTTGCGCCAAGGGTTTTGCTGCGCTGCAGCATGAAGCCCCTTGCAATTGGGGGCGAACTCAGCCATATGCAGCCCATAGGCGCTTGGGCCGGGAACGAATCCGGCCTTCTCGACGAATGAGACTGGTTGCGTCTGTTTTCCCTCTTTCCGGTATATCGGCCCCTCTTTCCGGTACATCACAAAGCGGCGAAAAAGCCCCGTGGCATGATGCCGGCGGGCACGACAGCGCAGCCGAGTGGACGTTAGCGTCCGCCCGCCTTGTCGTTCCATATCAATTTTTTCGACGGCAGGTTGCGCCCTGCCGCCATCGATGTTTGCGGCCAGAAGCCGCGTGAAAGAAGATTATTTTGACCAACGAAAACACTTTGCCCAGTAGCAACACTGCGGAACTCACCGGTTTCGCGGCACTGGGTATTACGGGTGCGCTGCTCAAGGCCACCCATGCCGCCGGCTTCACCGAACCGAAGCCTATCCAGGCACAGGCGATCCCGCCGCAGATGGAAGGCCGTGACATTTTCGGCATTGCCCAGACCGGCTCGGGCAAGACCGCGGCCTTCGCGCTGCCGATCCTGTCGAAGATCATTGCACTCGGCACCAAGCGCCGGCCGAAGACGGCGCGTGCGCTGATTCTGGCGCCGACGCGCGAACTCGCCGTGCAGATCGAGGACACGATCAAGATCCTCGCCAAGGGCGCGCATGTTTCGACCGCGCTCGTGCTCGGCGGCGTCTCCCGCTTCAGCCAGGTGAAGAAGGTTGCTCCCGGCGTCGACATCCTGATCGCAACGCCCGGCCGGTTGACCGATCTGGTGCGTGAAGGCGACCTCGTGCTTGCCGACACCAAATGGCTGGTGCTGGACGAAGGCGACCGCATGCTCGACATGGGCTTCATCAACGACGTCAAGCGCATCGCCAAGGCGACCGCGCCCGATCGTCAGACGGTGCTGTTCTCGGCGACCATGCCCAACGAAATCGCCGAACTGGCCAAGGGCCTGTTGAAGAACCCGATCCGCGTCGAAGTTGCGCCGCAGAGCACAGCAGCGGCCGAGATCGTGCAAGGCGTCGTTTTTGCCCGCACCAAGCAGAAGCGCCAGGTGCTGTCGACGATGCTTGCCGACGAGGCGATGAAGTCCGTCATCATCTTTTCGCGCACCAAGCATGGTGCCGACAGGGTGACCAAGGACCTTGAGCGCGACGGCTTCAAGGCTGCTGTCATCCACGGCAACAAGTCGCAGAACGCCCGTCAGAAGGCGCTGAACGATTTCCGCGAGGGTTCGGTGCGCATTCTGGTGGCGACCGACATTGCGGCGCGGGGCATCGACGTGCCCGGCATCAGCCATGTCGTGAATTTCGATCTGCCTGACGAAGCGGAGAGCTACGTTCACCGCATCGGCCGCACCGGCCGCAACGGCATGGACGGCATCGCGATCACGCTTTGCGATCCTTCCGAGAACAGCAAGCTGCGCCAGGTCGAGCGCATCATCCGCACCAAGCTGCCGATCGTTGCCGACCATCTCGGCAGCCCCGATCCGCAGCGCAATCCGGCTGAGAAGAACGAGCGCTTCGAGCCGGCCAATGATCGCAACGACCGTAATGGTCGTCGCGACGGCAGGCGGCCCGGTGGCGAGAACAAAGGCAACGGCTTCGGCAAGAAGCGCTTCGGCGACAAGCCGGCTTTCGCTGGCGAGCGCAAGCCGGAAGGCGCCAAGCCGGCCTTCAAGGGCAACAACAAGCGCCGCTTCGGCGGCAAGCGTCCGGCTGCGCGGGCTGCGTAAGCCAGACCGCGTTGTAATCAGTCAGGCTCAGGCTGGCTGATTGCCGGGACCGACCAAGGAAGGGGCGGCTGAAGCGATGCTTCGGTCGCCCTTTTTCGTCTGCCTACTTCACCACCGCCTCGACCCAGACGGCAATCCTTTGCGCGAGAAAGGCCGTGGTCGACGGCGACAGCGCGTCGCCGGCAATGACGTGGTTGTCCGGGTCGCCGGTGTCGTCGACCGGAACGAGTTCATGCGGCGCGCCCCAGCGCCCGGCAATTTCGCGGGTGCGATCGGGCCGCACCACACTGTCGGAATCCGAGAAGAGGAAGAGGGCAGGGATGGTCGCCTTCTCCACCGGCGCGCCATAGGCAAGCTCGGTCAGCGCCTGCATCGGCAAGGTCGCCTCGATCGGATAGCGGGTGGTCCAGAATTTTTCATGCAGCGCGTTGCGCGGCACGAAGCTGTGTTCCTTGCCGGCGACCAGCCTGGCGATCTGATTGCCCCATGGCATGGTCAGGATCTCGGCGCCGGACGCCTTCACGCCGAAATTCGGCGAGATAAATGCAATCGCCGCGACGCCGTCCGAAGCGCCCGGCTGCGTCGCGGCCCATACCGCCAGCGAGCCGCCGGTCGAGGTGCAGATGACGATCACCTTGTCGCCGATCGCCCGGCCGATGGCGAGCGCTTCCTCGTAGTCGTTGATCCAGGCATCGATGCTGCCTTGCGTCATCGCCGCACCGTCCTGCCCGTGACCGGTAAGGCGGGTGTAGAAGAGGTTGGCGTCGAGCTGGTCGGCCACGTCGTCGGGCAGCGGGCGGACCTCGCCCTTCGATGCGGAAAAGCCGTGGATATAGACGATCGACAGCGGCGTCCTCGCATGCACCATCGGATTGGCCCAGACGATCTCCTTCTCCAGCCCGTCGCGGATTCCGGGTACAGCGGCTTCCACCTTTGCCACATAGGCCTGCGGGTCGTCGCCGATCACCAAGGGATCGAAACGAATCGTGGTGTCGACGGGAACGCGTGGGCCGAGCACGAAGGCCAGTGTGAGGATGGCGACAAGGCCCAGCACAGCAAGCACGATCCGTCGCCCCATCGCAGACTCCACGCAACACTAGCTCAACTTATGGCAGCGGCCACCAACAGGGCAAACGGCGGCCCGAAGCAGGCGCGCCGGCCAACTTCGTGAACATGCTTATTCGACTGGCGGCTTGCGGTCGTAATGCAGCGGCCGCGCCTTCCAGCTGGTCATCAGGCTGATAAACCCTCTGCAAAGCGGCCTCGGCAACAGGCTGAGCAGTTTCAGAGGCCAGCTTGTCCGGCGCGGGAAGGTGACTTCGAAGCCGCCGGACTTGATGCCCCGCGCCATGCGCCGCGATGCGCGGCTGACCGGCATCAGCCCCGGCATCGGCAGCATGTTCTTCTCGGTCAGCGGGGTGTCGATGAAGCCGGGATTGAACACCTGGATGCGCACGTTCATTTTGTCGAAATCATACTTCAGCGACTCGGCCAGAATGTTGATGGCCGCCTTGGTGCCGCCATAGGCGGCCGTTGTCGGCCAGCCGAAATAGGACGTGACAGAGCCGACCAGCACGACATGGCCGCGCGCTCGCACACGCATGCGTTCGATGACCGGCACCAGGCCATTGATGATGCCGAAATAGTTGACCTCGAAGGTCCGGCGAAAGTCGTTGACGACAAGATTTTCACCCGGCGTCGAAATGTAGTTTCCGGCATTGAAGACGGCGAGCACGATGGGCCCGAGTTCCTTCTCGATCGCGGCGACGGTTCTTGCCATGCGTGGCTCGTCGGTGACGTCGCAAGGAAAGGCCGTGACGCTGCCCGGCATCTGCGCGGTCTCGACGACAAGCGTGTCGATCGGATCGTCGTCCAGCGCTGTCACGGCCACGGCATAGCCCTGGGACGCAAGATCCCTGGCCAGCGAACGGCCGATACCGCTGCTGCCGCCCGTGATCCAGGCGACGCCGTGCTTCGGGTTGGCCCGATAGAGTGTCATGCTGCGCCCTGTCGACTTGTTGGTGCTTTGCTCTAGCGTTGAAGAAATCGAATGAAAAGCTGCTTTTCAACGTCAGCCGGAAATGAACAGTTGCGCAAGAGGTCGGTGTCGCAAAGCGTTGAACGCAACAACAGTACCGCAAATGCGACTGGACCAGGCAAATTCTTGCCTTGAAACCGAAGCTTCGGGTTTCTAGGGTTTCGGCGCACCTACACAAGGAATCTTGAATGCCCCGTTCTGTGATCGACGTGATCGGCAACACGCCTCTGATTCGTCTCAACAAAGCTTCTGAGCAAACCGGCTGCGAGATCCTGGGCAAGGCCGAATTCATGAATCCGGGCCAGTCGGTCAAGGATCGCGCTGGTCTGTTCATCATCCGCGACGCCGAGCAGCGCGGGCTGCTGAAGCCCGGCGGCGTCATCGTCGAGGGGACGGCGGGCAACACAGGCATCGGGTTGACGCTGGTCGCCAAGGCGCTCGGCTATCGCACCGTCATCGTCATTCCCGACACGCAGAGCCAGGAAAAGAAGGACACGATCAAACTGCTCGGCGCCGAGCTGATCGAAGTGCCTGCCGTGCCCTACAAGAACCCCAACAATTACGTGAAACTGTCGGGGCGGCTGGCCGAGCAGCTGGCAAGGTCCGAGCCGAAAGGCGCCATCTGGGCCAACCAGTTCGACAATGTCGCCAACCGTGACGGCCATATCCGCACCACGGCTGAGGAAATCTGGAACCAGACCGGCGGCAAGGTCGACGGCTTTGTCTCGGCGGTCGGTTCGGGCGGAACGCTGGCCGGCGTCGCCTTCGGGCTGAAGGCGAAAAGCAAGGATGTGAAGATCGCGCTCGCCGATCCACTGGGGGCCGCGCTCTACTCATTCTACACCAGCGGCGAACTGAAGTCCGAAGGCAGCTCGATCACCGAAGGCATCGGGCAGGGGCGTATCACCGCCAATCTCGAAGGATTCACGCCGGATTTTTCATTTCAGATTCCGGACAAGGATGCGCTGCCGATCGTCTTCGACCTGATCCAGGAAGAAGGCCTTTGCGTCGGCGGCTCGACCGGCATCAACATTGCCGGCGCGATCCGTCTGGCCAGGGAATTAGGCCCCGGCCACACCATCGTGACGATTCTTTGCGACTACGGCACACGCTATCAGTCGAAGCTGTTCAACCCGGAATTCCTGCGCGAGAAGCAGCTGCCGGTGCCTGGATGGATGGAACAGCGCAGCACAATTTCGGTGCCGTTCGAGAAAGTCGCCTGATGGCGTACAGGACGGATGCCCTGTTTCGTGACGACGCCTATCTGCGCACGGCGGACGCGACAGTCGTTGCCGTCAACGACCGCGGCGGCATCATCCTCGACCGGACGATCTTCTACGCCACGTCGGGCGGCCAACCGGGCGATGCCGGGTATCTCGAACGCGCCGACGGCAGCCGCATCGCCATTGCCGCCACCATTACCGGCGAGACCAAGGACGAGATCATCCATGTGCCGGCGCCCGAGCAAGCGGTGCCACAGGTCGGCGAGAAGGTGAGGCTGGCGATCGACTGGGAGCGGCGGCATCTTTTGATGCGCATGCATGCCGCCTGCCATCTGCTCACCGTCGTCTGTCCGTTCCCGATCACGGGTGCCGCGGTCTCCGAGGATGACAGCCGTGTCGACTTCGACATGCCGGATGCCAGCTTCTCCAAGGAAGAAGTGACGGCGAGCCTGATGGACCTGGTGCGGGCCGACCATCCGATCTTCACCAGGCTGATCAGCGACGAGGAACTGGCCGCCAACCCTAGCTTGGTGAAATCCAAGAACGTCCGGCCGCCGGTCGGCACCGGCAGGATCCGCCTGGTCTGCATCGGCGACAACGCCTCCGTCGACAGCCAGCCGTGCGGCGGCACCCATGTCAAAAGCACCGGCGAAGTCGGTGAAATCCACATCGGCAAGATCGAGAAGAAGGGCCGCGAGAACCGGCGCTTCCGCATCCGCTTCGGCCCGATGCCGGCAAACTGAACAGACAATGATCGCCAGAAGGCGAGCAGGAGAACAAGATGGCCGAGGACAGTCCTTTCACCGTCGACGCGGACTGGCTGCAGCAGCATCTCGGCGAGCCGGGCCTGACGATTGTCGACGCGTCCTGGTATCTCCCGGCGCAGAAGCGCGATGCGCGCGGCGAATACGAGGCGGCGCACATTCCGGGCGCCCGGTTCCTGGATCAGGATGCGGTTTCGGATCCCGATTCGCCGCTGCCGCATACATTGCCGTCGCCGCAGCATTTTGCACAGTATGTGGGCGCCATGGGCGTTTCAGCCGATGACACCATCGTCGTCTATGACGGTCCGGGTTTCTTCTCTGCGCCTCGGGCATGGTGGATGTTCCGGGTCATGGGCGTGTTCCAGACCTATATTCTGGATGGCGGCTTCGATGGCTGGAAAGCCGCCGGC
The DNA here is from genome assembly GCF_001428185.1 of Mesorhizobium sp. Root695. NCBI lineage: Bacteria > Pseudomonadati > Pseudomonadota > Alphaproteobacteria > Hyphomicrobiales > Phyllobacteriaceae > Mesorhizobium > Mesorhizobium sp. Root695. The sequence continues at coordinate 44,049 of NZ_LMHO01000022.1, forward strand.
CGGCCGGTAACGGCCGAACCGACGAAGATCGCGCCAAGCGTGTTTCATGCCGATTTCGACGCCGGTCGCGTCGCCAGCCTCGCTGACATGCGCCGGGTGGTCGACACCAGGGAAAGCCAGATCGCTGACGCGCGCGGACCGGGCCGGTTTACCGGTGCGGAAGCGGAGCCTCGTGCTGGCGTTCGCTCCGGCCATATGCCTGGCGCGCGCAATCTGCCTTATTCGGCGCTGTCGGAAAATGGTGAGCTGTTGTCGAAGGACCGCCTGCGCGAGGTGATCGAGGAGGCCGGCATCGATCTGTCGAAACCCGTCATCACCTCATGTGGTTCCGGTGTTACCGCGGCGGTGGTGACCCTTGCGCTGGAAACGCTTGGCCACACCGACAACAGGCTTTACGACGGCTCATGGACGGAGTGGGGCGGGCTTTCCGACACGCCTGTGGTGACCGGCAAGGAATGAAGACGATGGAAAACGGTGCGCTGGAAGACATCGAAGTCACGGTGACGTTTCTCGAGATGCATGTGCCGCCGGCCTATTCGCCGCCCGTGCCCTATAACCGCCAGGTCGCGCTGCTGAAGACCAAGGACATTCCGCTGCATTTCTATCGCTATCTGATGGACCGGGTGGGGCGCAAATGGCACTGGGTCAATGTGCTGCGGCTGGATGATGACGAGCTTTCGGCCGGCATCCACCGCGAGGACCGCGACATCAGGGTGCTCTATCTCGACGGCGCGCCGGCCGGCTTCTTCGATCTCAAGCCGCATCTGCCGGAAGAAGTCGAACTCGCCTATTTCGGCATGATGGAACATGCGACCGGGCAAGGCATCGGTCGCTGGTTCCTGGGCTCCGCGATCGCCGCCGCATGGTCGTACGGTCCCAAACGGGTGACGGTGCAGACCTGCACGCTCGATCATCCGGCCGCTCTGCCGCTCTACCAGAAGCTCGGTTTTGCACCGGTGGCGCAGAAGAAGGAAATCGTGCATCCGCTGCCCTTCACCGAGCGCTCGGCCAGCGTCATGCGGCCGTGACATCAGCCGGAGTCTGACACCAGCCGGAATCTGAACTCGCCGTTCATCGGCGCTTCAGACTGCCTTTGGCATGTTGCCCGCACCATTAATGCGGCCGAGGCCGAAGGAGACAAGACATGCTGACCCGCCGTACACTTGCCGCCGCGCTGATCGCGGCCATTGCCATGCCGAGCCTTGCCGCCGCCCAGGCCACCACGCCTTCGGCCGCAACGATCGAGCGGAAGCTCGAGGCGGCACCGCGCGTGAAGCTGCGGCCGAACGAGCGCGTCACCATCCGCGAATTCAAGCGGCGTCCGGATTTGCGCCGCATGGCCCGCTCGATCGATATCCAGTCGATCAACTTCGCCTTCGGCTCGGCTGCCATTTCCAACTCGCAATACGGCAAGATCGAGAACATCGCCGATGCGCTGCGGCGCATCCTGCGCCGCGACCCCGGCGCCCGCGTGCTGATCGAGGGCCATACCGATGCCGTCGGCTCCTTCCAGTCGAACCGGGCTCTGTCCGAACAGCGCGCTGCCTCGCTGAAGCGTACGCTGGTGCGCGAATTCGGCGTGCCCGGCTATGCACTCGATACCGTCGGCTACGGCGAAGAGTTCCTGCTCGTGCAGACGCAGAACGAAAACTGGCAGAATCGCCGCGTGACGCTGCGCCGCTTCGACGATTTCATACGCTAATTCGCGAGCTCCTAGGATTATCATTATCCGGCTTAACAGGAGTCGTTGAGGGACCGCCAGTCGTCGATCCCTCAACTTTGGCAGGAATCGGGTGGGAAGCGGCGGTGCGGGCATATAATTTCCGGCCAACGCACCGGAGATTTCACATGACAATCCAGTTCAAAGCCTTGCCGACCGAAGATGTCAGGGCGCTGCAGCGCGGCGGCGCCGATGCCTATGGCCAAACGCCCGAGCGCAAGATTTCGGACGGTGACGGCATGCCATGCCGGCACTGCCTGAAGAACATTGCCGCCGGCGACGCTTACCTCATTTTAGCTTACCGGCCATTCCCGGAGCTTCAGCCCTATGCCGAAACCGGGCCAATCTTCCTGCATGCCGAGGAATGCGACCGTGCCGTCGGGAGCGAAGCACTTCCCGAGATCCTCGAAAGCCCCGACTATATCGTGCGCGGCTATGGCAGGGACGATCGTATCGTCTATGGCAGTGGCGGCGTCATCCCGACCGGAGACATCACCGCTCGGGCCGCATCCTTGTTCGAACGCGACGATATCGCCTACGTCCATGTCCGTTCGGCGCGCAACAATTGCTACCAATGCCGCATCGAGCGCGCTTGAGGTGCTGAGATTGCCCACGGGAGATGCTGTCGTACTCCCGTCGCATAATCGCAGTAGAAGGCCATTGTCGATGGATTTGCCGACCGCGGATGAACCGGCGGCAAATCTCGATATCGAGGAAAGCGGGGCTTTGGCTCCGCTTTTTTGTTGCCTGCGTTTTCGCAAGAATTGTCCGCGCAACGAAAAAAGCCCGCCGGCGAAGCCGACGGACTGCAACTGTTTGGCTGGAGGGCCTTTTAGTTGAACTTGTACTTCGCGCCGAGGCGCACGGTCTGGAACGACGAGGTGTCCTCAAGGAACCCGCCCGAGCCGAAGTCTTCCTTCTGATACTGCGAATAGCGATACTCGAGACCGACGGTCATATTGCTGGAAACGGCTGTTTCCAGGCCGCCACCGATCGAGAAGCCGCTGGAGCCCCAATCGTAGATGTCGGCGCTGCCGCCACCCGGTGCTTCTGCATGCAGATCAAAATGCTGCCAGCTGTAACCGCCGAGCACATAGGCCAAGGTTGATTCGTTGACCTTGGCACCAATTCGAGCGAGGGCATCGAAGCCATAGTCGGCGTCGCCCTTGATTGAGCCGCCGCCAATATCAAGCTTGGACTGGATGCCAGAATAACGGGCGTCCAACTGAACGCCTGCGACCCAGCTGCCGAAATCATGATCATAACCGACGCTGGCCTCGCCGAACACGCCTTCGCCGCCGATGCCGTCCAACTCAACGGCACCTAGGAGCGTCAGGTCATGCACCATCGTGCCGGCACCGAGCGCACCTCCAACATAGAACCCGCTCCAGTTGTAGGCTGGGCTAGCAAACGAAGTGCCGCCACCGTTCTGCGCGCCGAAGCGATAGTTGGCAGCGATATGGAAGGTGTGGGTGGACGGCTCGACATTTAGAGAGGCGCCGCCAAGATCGAGGACCGACTTGTCGCCGTAGTCTGCATAGCGATATTCAGTCTTCAGCGTCCAGTTGCCACGCAGCACGGTTTCCATGCCAACGCCGAGAACATAGCCACTGCGGTCCTGCGAAAATTCCAAGCCGTCCGCTGCGCCCGAGCCATCAAGCTTGAAATGCTGCCAGGTATAGCCACCGAGCACATAGCCCAGCGTATTCTGATTGAGCAGGTAGCCGGCGCGCAGGCCAACATCGAAGCCATAGGAGTTTGTCAGATCGACATCGCCACCGGCAATGCTCAACGAGGGACCGATATTGCTCAAATTCGCGTCGATGAAACCGCCGAGCAGGAAACGCTCCGAAACCATGTAGTCGTAGCCTGCGGTCAATTCACCAAATACGCCATTTCCACCAAGGCCATTGAAGCCCAGGCCCGGCACGCTGAACTTATGCACGCTAGCGCCAAAGCCGCCGCCAATGCCGACGTAAGCGCCGCTCCAGTTGAAGCCGCTGGCCTCAACCGGCTGTACAACGTCGGCCGCGTGAGCAGCAGACATCAAAGCCACAGCCGAAACAGCACCGAGAAGAAAAGATTTCGCAGAAACGCGAATGAACATAGCCCAAACCCCTTATGAACAACCCCGCAGTATCTCTAGCAGGGAGTCGGCTGATTTAGGTATGATAAAAATGCAACAATGGTAGGCGAAGTGCCGTTACGGCACATGTTTTTGATCCTGAATTGCCTGGAAAAAAGGCACCGACATCCTTGATTTCTCGAAGAAAAGCCCGCCGGTGTAAACCGGCGGGCCGACGGGAGAAAATGTTCCTATGTGAGGATTCAGGCCGCGAGAACCGCTTTCGGCTCGACCAGTTCGTAGCCGAGCGCCTCGGCGACAGCCCGGTTGGTGATCTTGCCCTTGTGGACATTGAGGCCGTTGCGCAAATGGTGGTCGTCGACCAGCGCCTTCAGGCCCTTGTCGGCAAGCTGCAGGCCATAGTGAAGCGTCGCGTTGTTGAGCGCATGGGCTGACGTGACCGGCACCGCGCCCGGCATGTTGGCGACGCAATAGTGGATGACGCCGTCGACCTCGTAGGTAGGATCGGCATGGGTGGTGGCATGCGAGGTCTCGAAGCAGCCGCCCTGGTCGATGGCGACGTCGACCAGCACCGAGCCTTTCTTCATGCCCGACAGCATTTCGCGCGAAACCAGCTTGGGCGCCGCAGCACCCGGGATCAGCACGGCGCCGACGACGATGTCGGCCGAAAAGCACTCTTCTTCCAGCGCTTCGACAGTCGAGTAACGGGTGTGGACGCGGCCGGCGAAGAGATCATCCAACTGGCGCAATCTCGGGATCGAGCGGTCGATGATGGTGACGTCGGCGCCAAGGCCCGCCGCCATCCTGGCAGCATGCAGGCCGACGACGCCGCCGCCGAGCACGGTGACCTTGCCCGGCAGCACGCCGGGCACTCCGCCCAGCAGCACGCCGCGGCCACCATTGGCCTTCTGCAGCGCCGTGGCGCCGGCCTGGATCGACAGGCGTCCGGCAACTTCCGACATCGGCGCCAGCAGCGGCAGGCCGCCACGATCGTCGGTCACGGTCTCGTAGGCGATTGCCGTCACGCCGGACGCGAGCAGGCCCTTGGTCTGCTCCGGATCCGGGGCAAGATGAAGATAGGTGTACAGAATCTGGCCTTCGCGCAGCTGCGCCCATTCGTTGGGCTGCGGCTCCTTGACCTTGACGATCATGTCCGACTTGGCAAACACGTCGGCAGCCGTCTTGGCGATGGTGGCGCCGGCGGCGCGGTAGGCGTTGTCATCTGCGCCGATGCCGGCCCCGGCGCCGGTCTCGACCAGCACTTCGTGGCCGTGGGCAACATACTCGCGGACCGAGCCGGGGGTGAGGCCGACGCGATATTCGTGGTTCTTGATTTCCTTGGGGCAGCCGACGCGCATTTTCTTCTCCTGATCCGGCCCTTTTGGGCTCGTTCCCTGTATGGATGAAGTGAACCACGAATCGTTGCGCAGGTGTTTGCGAATGCGCTTGCGCCAACGGGCAGGTTTCGGTAATCGTTGCGAAAAATAGCTATATATTCGCAGGATTCACGAAAAATGCCGCTCGATAGGATTGATATCGCCATTCTCGAGACTTTGCAGAAGGATGGCAGGATACCCAATGCAGCACTGGCCGAGAGGGTTGGCCTGTCGCAGTCGGCCTGTTCACGCCGGCTCGACAATCTGGAGAAATCCGGAACCATCCGCGGCTACCATGCCCGGCTTTCCAATGCCGCACTTGGGCACCAGATGACGGCGATCGTGCACATATCGTTGTCGGGACAGTTCGAGAAGACGCTGTCGGATTTCGAGGCGGCGATCAAGCGCTGCCCGAACGTTCTGTCCTGCCATCTGATGTCGGGTGAGTACGACTACATCCTGAGGATCGCGGCGAAGGATCTCGTCGACTATGAGCGCATCCACAAGGAATGGCTGTCGGCGATGCCACATGTGACCAAGATCAATTCGTCTTTTGCACTACGCGAAATCGTAGACCGCACGGCCATGGGCATGAAGCCGGAGATGGCTTAGCTGGCTTCCGTCACAAGCCGATCCATTGGGATGTCGTGCGGCTGCGGGTAGATGGTGGCGATGCGCTGCAGTTCGTAGCCGACGCCGATGACCAGCGGCTTGAACGGCATTGCCGCCAGCGTGCGGTCGAAAAAGCCGCCGCCATAGCCCAGGCGGAAGTTTTGGGGATCGATGCCGACGATCGGCGAGATGACGATGTCCGGCAGCACCGGATCGCCCTCGGCCGGGATCGGGATGTTCCAGACGCCTTTTTCCAACCGGTCGCCCGGCGCATAGGCGCGAAAGATCAGCGGCTGTCCTTTCTCGATGACGATGGGCAGGGCGGTGCGGCCGCCGCGTTCATTGATGGACGCCATCCATGGCCGCAGGTCCGGCTCGCCGCGAAACGGCCAGTAAAGGCTGACCATGCGGCCGGCGATCTCGCCGACGATCCCGTCGAGGCCTTCCGCAATACGCTGTGACATCGCCGTTCGCGCGTCGGCGGAGACGGCAAGACGCGCGGCGATCAGGCGTTCGCGCTCGGCCTTGCGCCAGCGTCGCACATCGGTCCAGTCGCTCAGAGGCGCACGGAATTCCGGATCGAGTTCATGCATGAAACAGGGCGGCGAAGAATACTGCGCCGGAGCCTCATCGTCATGATCGTCGGCCATGCCTCACCTCATCGCGTGTTCGATGACGCTATACCTCGCGATACGATACAACATGTGCATTCACGACATGGAACGACGAGTCTCGGGCACCGGCGGTCTGTTGCTGCATTGCACAAAAGTACCTACATCTGGGGCAGTCAATTTTGCTCGCTAGGGTGAATTGAGATGAGCGAAGCTAGCCATCATGTGGTCGTTGTCGGCGCGGGTTTCGGTGGCCTCGAATTCACCCGCGCGCTTGGCGGCGCACCAGTGCGCATGACCATGATCGACAAGCGCAACCATCATCTTTTCCAGCCGCTGCTCTATCAGGTGGCAACGACGGCGCTGGCAACCTCCGAGGTTGCCTGGCCGATCCGCCATCTCCTGCGCAAGCGCAAGGACGTGACGACGTTGCTGGCCAACGTCACCGGCGTCGACCGCGCCGGCAAACGCGTGTTGCTCGATGACGGCAGCGCCGTCGCCTACGACACGCTGGTGCTGGCCACCGGCGCTCGCCACGCCTATTTCGGTCACGACGAGTGGGAGCCTTTCGCGCCAGGCCTGAAGACGCTGGAAGACGCCACCACCATTCGGCGGCGCATTCTCTTGGCCTTCGAGCAGGCAGAGCGGGAGACCGATCCCGCCAAACGCCAAGCGCTGCTGACCATTGCAATCGTCGGCGGTGGCCCGACCGGCGTGGAACTGGCCGGCACCATCGTCGAGCTGGCGCACGACACACTGCGCGGCGAGTTCCGCAACATCGATACGCGGCAAACGCGCGTGGTACTGATCGAGGCCGGCGAACGCATCCTTGCCAATTTCGCGCCAAAAATCTCCGACTATGCCAGCAAGGCACTCGAGCGGCTCGGTGTGACGGTCGAGCTCGGACGGGCTGTCACGCGCTGCGATGCCGAGGGCGTCGTTTTTGGCGACAGGCAACTGGCGGCCCGAACGATTCTGTGGGCGGCAGGCGTTGCCGCTTCGCCCGTTGCCGAATGGCTCGGCGCGGCCGCGGACCGGGCGGGCAGGGTGCTCGTCGAGCCTGACCTGACCGTGCCGGGCAGCCCCGAGATTTTCGTCATCGGCGATGCCGCGCATGTCCTGCGGCCGGACGGCCGCCCCGTTCCCGGCGTGGCACCGGCCGCCAAGCAGCAGGGCCGGCATGTTGCCGCCACGCTGAAGGCGCGGCTTGCCGGCGACACCATCTCGCGGCCGTTCCGCTACCGGCATGACGGCGATCTCGCCACGATCGGCAAGCGCGCCGCGGTGATCGATTTCGGCTGGATCAAGCTGACCGGTTGGGCGGCCTGGTGGCTGTGGGGGATTGCTCACATCTATTTCCTGATCGGCTTTCGCAACCGGCTTGCGGTTTCGTTGAGCTGGCTATGGATCTACTCGACGGGCCAACGCAGCGCGCGATTGATCACCCAGGGCGACGACGACAAGGGCTGATCTTCTCCGGCTGCGTATGTTCATCCGCGCGTCATCTGTTGCTGATCGACTGATGTTTGGCGCGCGCAACTTCTCGAATGGACTTGGATGAGTTTCAGAGCGAAATTCGCTTTGGGGCAGGGCCTGTTACGTCGTCGAAGGAGAAAACATGTCGCAACTGCTCCATCCCGTATCCCGCCGCGATCTCCTTGCGGGCGCCGCCGCCGCAGGGGCACTGATCATGCTGCATCCGTTCTCCGCCCGCGCGCAGGGTAACCAGGCGCATCTCCGGATCATGGAAACCACCGACATCCATGTGAACGTGCTGCCCTACGACTACTACGCCGACAAAGCGAACGACACGATGGGCCTGTCGCGCACGGCTTCCCTGATCGACGCGGTACGCAAGGAAGCCGTCAATTCGATGCTGATCGACAATGGCGACCTGCTGCAGGGCAACCCGATGGGCGACTACATCGCCTATGAGAAGGGCCTGAAGGACGGCGACCTGCATCCAATCATGAAGGGCATGAACCTGCTCGGCTACGAGTGCTCTACGCTGGGCAACCACGAGTTCAACTACGGCCTGTCATTCCTGGACAAGGTGCTGGCCGGCGCCAATTTCCCCTTCGTCTGCGCCAATCTGATCCGCGGCACCGAGTTGGCCTCGAACCCGCGCGACGACAAGCTCTATCTCAAGCCCTATGTCATCCTCGACAAGAAGATCAAGGACGGTTCGGGCGCCGAGCAGCCGATCAGGGTCGGCATCATCGGCTTCGTGCCGCCGCAGATCATGGTCTGGGATCTCAAGAACCTCGAAGGCAACGTCAAGACGCGCGACATTGTCGAGGCGGCCAAGGCCTGGGTGCCGCAGATGAAGGAGGAGGGCGCCGACATCGTCATTGCGCTCTCGCATTCCGGCATCGACGTGAAGCAGGGTGACATGATGGAGAACGCATCGTTCTTCGTCGCCGGCGTCGATGGAATCGACGCGGTGTTCACCGGTCACCAGCATCTGGTGTTCCCCGGCAAGAAGGATTTCCAGTCGCTCGAAGGTGTCGACACGCAGAGAGGCTCGCTGCAGGGCAAACCCGCCGTCATGGGTGGCTTCTGGGGCTCGCATATGGGGCTGATCGACCTGATGCTGGAGCGCGACGGGTCGAAATGGAAGGTCGTTTCAGCCACTTCCGAAGCGCGGCCGATCTTCGAGCGCGTCGACAACAAGAACAAGCCGACTGTCCCCGACGACAAGCGCATCATCGCTGCCCTCGCACAGGATCACCAGGCGACACTGGCCTATGTGCGCCGCCCGGTCGGCAAGACCTCCGCGCCGCTCTATTCCTATTTCGCGCTGGTCGCGGACGACCCGTCGGTGCAGGTCGTCAGCCAGGCGCAGACCTGGTACCTCAGGAATATTCTCAAGAACACGCAATGGAAGGATGTGCCGCTGCTGTCGGCGGCCGCTCCGTTCAAGGCCGGCGGGCGCAACGGCGCCGACTACTATACCGACGTGCCGGCCGGCGACATCGCCATCAAGAATGTTGCCGATCTTTACCTCTACCCGAACACGGTGCGGGCGGTGGAAATCACCGGTGCGCAGGTCAAGGAATGGCTGGAAATGTCAGCCGGCATCTTCAACCGGATCGAGCCAGGGAAGGCCGACCAGAACCTCATCAACACCGACTTCCCATCCTATAATTTCGACGTCATCGACGGCGTCAGCTACAAGATCGACCTGTCGCAACCGCCGAAATACGATGCCAAGGGCGGGCTGGCGAATGCCGACGCCAACCGCATCGTCGACCTGATGTTCGACGGAAAACCAGTGGATCCCAAACAGACATTTGTCGTCGCGACCAACAACTATCGTGCCGGTGGCGGTGGCAATTTCCCCGACATCAATGCCTCGAAGATCATCTACGAAGCGCCGGACACCAATCGCGACGTCATCGTTCGCTACATCGTGAGCGAGGGCACGATCAACCCGTCCGCCGACGACAACTGGTCGTTCGCGCCGCTGCCTGGAACCAGCGCCGTGTTCGAAACCGGCGCCAGGGCGAAGGATTTCATTGCGCAGGTGAAGTCGCTGAAGATCGAGCCGGTGGGGGAGGGCGAGGCAGGCTTCGCGAAATACCGCATCCTTCTCTGATCACTGCCGTTCGAAGGGCGCGATTCCACGCCGTCACATCGGCGTGGACTTACGCCTTGTAGACCACCTGGCGCACGTCGATGTAGCTGGCGCGGAATCCGGCCTCGCAATAGTGCAGGTAGAACTCCCAGAGCTTCTTGAATCGGTCGTCGAAGCCGAGCGGGACGATCTTCTCCCATGACGCCCAGAACCGGTGGCGCCATTCGGCGAGCGTACGCGCGTAATCGTCCGGAAACACGCGCTCGCGCAGATGGGCAAGGCCATGATCCTTGCCCAGTGCTTTCAGGATTGACGGCGTCGGCAGCATGCCGCCCGGGAAGACGTAGCGCTGGATGAAATCCGGCCTGGCGCGATATGTGGCGTAGGCGGCTTCGTTGATGGTGATGATCTGCAGGCCGGCGGTGCCGCCGGGCCTCAGGCAGGCCTTCATCTTGCCGAAAAACACCGGCCAGTATTTCTCGCCGACCGCCTCGAACATCTCGATCGAGGCGATGCGGTCATAGGTGCCGGTTTCGTCGCGATAATCCTGCAGCTTGATGTCGACCTTGTCGGCAAGCCCGGCCTTGGCGATGCGCGCCTTGGCGAAGTCGTGCTGTTCGCGGCTGATCGTCAACCCTGTCACCCGGCAGCCGATCTCGCGCGCCGCGAATTCGGCGAAGCCGCCCCAGCCGCAGCCGATTTCCAGCACATGGTCCTTCGGCCCGATCCCTGTATCCTTGGCCAACGCACGGTATTTGGCGGCTTGCGCGCTTTCCAGGTCGTTGGCACCTATCGTGTAGAGCGCCGAGGAATATGTCATGCTCGGATCAAGCCATTCCTTGTAGAAGGCGTTGCCGAGGTCGTAATGCGCCGAGATGTTGCGCTTCGAGCCGGTGCGCGTGTTCTGGTTGAACCAGTGGCGAATGCGCTGGACGGTGTTGATCAGCCAACTGGTGCCGCCCGCGATGCGCTCGCCGACGACCGAATTGACCACGAACAGCTCTAGGAAGCTGGTTACGTCTGGGCTTTCCCAATCGCCGTCCATGTAGGATTCGGCAACGCCGATCGTGCCGCCGGAAAAGGCGCGGCCGGGCAAGCGCCAGTTCTTGAGCACCAGTTCGGCGTCCGGGCCGGGCCCCTTGCCGCCGACGAGGACGGCCCGCCCGTCCGGCATCCTGACCTTGAGCGAACCGCGCGGCAGGTTCATCGCCGCCGACAGCACCATGCGGGCCTTGGCCGGCAGGCCCTTGACGATCTCGGCAAAATTGAATTCGTCGAGCCTAACCGCGTCACCCAACGCCACGCCAAAATGTTCCTTGTGTGCCATCCCACCCCCTGGACTTCCGCGGTGTCGGCGCAAATTGCCAAGCCACGGTTCTCTTGGATCATTCGCCAGGTTCGAACGCCGTTTCCTGATCTCGGGTGCTGACCGGCTCAGTGATGGGCGGGTTCGAACGAAAGCGTGCGCCCCTTGACCAGAGCTTCAGCACTTCCCAGTGAATCCCTGCGACAATCTTCCACGTCATGAGGGGGGACTTCAAGAGGCAGGCTGCAAGCGGGGCTGTGCCAAGCGAATTGCTCTCGCCGGCATGGATCTGCCTTTTACACAGCAAAGGCCGAACGCGCCAAAAACGCCTATGGCTGCTGCATTGCTTGTGGGATAGATTTAGCCATGCGTTATGTAGTCGTCATTGCCGCCATCGCGTTTTTCCTGATCTGGGACGGCCTATACAATCAGGGCCGGTATCTGGACTCCACGGTGAGGGGGGTCTCGCACGTCGTGCGATCCATCACCGGCTAGCGTCCATTCGAACGTCTGGCAGCCGCGACATCCTTGTCGATTGACGCCACCGCCCTGCCGTCACAAAAGACCCCAGCATTTTGATCGAGGAGGCGGGGTTGATCCGACATATCGTTTTCTTCAGCGCGCGGCGCAAAGAGGATGTCGAAGCTGTGCGCACCGGTCTGTTGGCGCTCGGCAACATCCCCCATTCCAGCCTTTTCGAGGTCACCTTGAACACCAAGGTCGATCCGCTGTCGGATGAGGTCGACGTGGTCGTCTATGCGGAGTTCGCCGATGAAGCCGCGCTGGCCGCCTACAAGGCGCACCCGCTCTATGCGCAGACCACCAGCAAGGTCAAACCGATGCGGGAGTTGCGCTATTCCGCCGACGTCGCGGCCAGCGGCTGATCAAGCCTTGCTCCAACTGGTGCGTTTTCGACGTCGTGAATTCATGGGGGGCGAACTGGCGGGGATCGCGATCAAGTCTTGAACCAATTTGCGGAATGATGCACATCGCGCCTGCATGACCCGAAACACTGCCGCTGGCACTCATCCGCTCGATCACCTGGTGCTGCCGACGCAGAGCCTTGAGGTGGCGCGGACCCGGCTCAACGCGCTTGGCTTCGTCGTTGCCCCAACCGGAATCCATCCGTTCGGAACCGAAAACTGCTGTGTGTTCCTGGCCGACGGCGCCTATCTGGAGCCGCTGGCGATCGGTGATGAACAGGCCGCGATGCAGGCCATTGCCGATGGCAATGTCTTCGTCGCGCGCGACCGCATCTATCGCGAGAGCAACGGCGATGAGGGCTTTTCGGCGATGGTTCTTACGACCGGCAACGCAAATGCCAATCATGCGCGCTATCTCGAAGCCGGCATCTCGGCGGGAGACATGCTGAGCTTTTCGCGCGCCTTCACGGACACGGCCGGCAAAAGCGACATCGCATCGTTCAAGCTCGCCTTTGCGGCCGGAGCCGAGGCCACCGACGCCTTCCTGTTTGCCTGCGAGCGGGTCAACGCGCCTGATGTGGACCGCGCGGCTTTGCAGGCCCACGCCAACGGCGCCACTGGAATTGTCGAGATCGTGGCGGTTAGCGACCAACCTGCCGAACAGCATGGATTGATTTCCGTGGCGGTGGACGATCCGGCCACCAATGGGCAGGGCAGCACGTTTCACTTGCCGAATGCAGATTTGAGCGTGCTTGATCCAGTGTCTTTCACCGCACGCTTTGGCCTGCCGGCCGGCGCGCCGACAGATCTTCGCTTCGCCGCGGTGGTCTTCACGGTCCGGCGAGCCGATGTCACGTTGAGGCTGCTTGCAGCCAACTCCATCCAACACGATATAGCGGGCAATGATATTGTCGTGCAGCCTGCTCCTGGACAGGGCGCGGCTTTCGTCTTCCGGGAGATCCCATGAGCAAGCCCCTGGTGCCCAATTCGTCGGTAACCGTCGGCAATGTCGTCTTCGACAACAATGCGGCGCTGTCGCTGATCGCTGGCCCTTGCCAGTTTGAATCGCGCCAGCATGCCTTCGACATGGCCGGCGCGCTGAAGGAACTGACCGGCAAGCTCGGCATGGGCCTCGTCTACAAGACCAGCTACGACAAGGCCAACCGCACCTCGCTGTCCGCGACCCGGGGTGCTGGCATGGATGCGGCCCTTCCCGTCTTTGACGAACTGCGCAAGGAATTTTCGCTCCCCGTGCTGACCGATGTCCACACCGAGGAGCAGTGCGCCATCGTCGCGCCGCATGTCGATGTCCTGCAGATTCCGGCTTTCCTGTCACGCCAGACCGACATGTTGGTCGCTGCCGCCAAAACCGGCAAGGTCATCAACGTGAAGAAGGGGCAGTTCCTAGCCCCCTGGGACATGAAGAACGTCGTCGCCAAGATCACCGGATCCGGCAACGCCAATGTGCTGACCACCGAGCGCGGCGCGTCCTTTGGCTACAACACACTGGTGTCCGACATGCGCGCTCTGCCCATCATGGCCGAGATCGGTGCACCGGTGATCTTCGATGCAACCCATTCGGTGCAGCAGCCGGGCGGGCAGGGCGGGTCCTCGGGCGGCGAGCGCCGCTTTGTCGAGACGCTGGCCCGCGCGGCCGTCGCCGTTGGCGTTGCCGGTGTGTTCATCGAGACCCATCAGGATCCTGACAACTCGACCTCTTCCGACGGCCCGAACATGCTGCCGTTGAAGGACATGCCGGCCCTGCTCGAGCGGCTGATGGCATTTGATCGGATTGCGAAGGGTCACTAGGCCAGACATATCCTCTGCCGCCGGCCGCCGCTTGTGGAAGGCATAGGCCGGCTGTACGCTTGCCCGGCAAATGAGCGTTTTGGCAGGAGGAAGCCATGTCCGTCGCCCGTGTCACCGAAATCACATCGTCTTCGAAGAAGAGCTTTCAGGACGCCATCGAAAAGGGAATTGCGCGCGCATCCAAAACCCTGAAGAACGTCGAAGGCGCCTGGATCCAGGACCAGAAGATCGTTGTCGAAGACGGCAAGATTGCTGCCTACCGCGTCAACATGAAGGTCACCTTCATCCTCGCGGAGTGATCGGCTGTCGCCCAAAAAAGTCGGGAACTTTCGTCCGCCCCCCTCATTGTCAAAGCATGGTTCAACGACAATGAGGAGCACATCATGACAACCCAGACAGGCCACACCCAAGCCATTGCCGCTTCGCGAGTCATCGGCACTTCGGTCTACAATACCGAAGGCACGAGCATCGGCAGCATCCAGGACGTCATGCTCGACAAGACGTCCAACGGCATCATGTTCGCGGTGATCGGTTTCGGCGGCTTCCTCGGCATCGGCGAAAAATATCATGCCATTCCGTGGGCAAGCCTCGATTATGACGAGGACAGGGGCGGCTATGTTGTGCCGTTTTCCAAGGAGCAGCTGAAGGCGGCACCTGCCTATTCGATCAACGAACTGACTGACGCCGACGGCGAGACCGCGCGAGACGCATCCTACGACTACTACAAGGTCACGCCTTATTGGAATTGACGGCCCAAAGCAAAATGGCCCCGTCTCGATGGGGCCATTTTGCTTTGATGCGTAGCTATTCGCTGATGTGCAAGGGGGCCATCGCCTTGGGCGGCGACTGCTGATTGTCGCACGACGTCAGAAAGGCCGCCGCGATCAGGAACAGACTCACGATACCACTCAACTGGGACATGGCGAAACTCCTCCTGTTTCGCCCCGCGCACCCGCATCATAGCCGCAAGCCGGTCTGCCGTAGATGACTTATGATGACAGCGATTTGCGCTTCGTGAATCGCCTGCATGTCGCCCAAAAGTGGTCCCGGTTTTGGGAGAACGACATGCTTGAAAAACAAAGACCTAAAGCGCGGCGGCTGATTCCGTTCAAACGCGACGCACTTACTTTAGGCTGACGCCACGGCAATAATTGCGAGCCGGCCGATTGCCTTTTGCGGCACTTTGGCTAAGACGTGCGCGACATTCTTCAGATCAATCGAGGACATCGCAATGACCGCCATCATCGACATTGTCGGGCGTGAAATCCTGGACAGCCGTGGAAATCCGACCGTCGAGGTCGATGTCATTCTCGAAGACGGCTCGATGGGCCGCGCGGCGGTGCCGTCGGGCGCCTCGACCGGTGCCCACGAGGCCGTCGAACTGCGCGACGGGGGAGCCCGCTATCTCGGCAAGGGCGTGCTCAAGGCCGTCGAAGCGGTGAACGGTGAGCTGTTCGAGGCGATCGGCGGCATGGAAGCTGAAAACCAGATCCATATCGACCAGACCATGATCGAGCTTGACGGCACACCCAACAAGAGCCGCCTCGGCGCCAACGCCGTTCTCGGCGTGTCCCTGGCGGTGGCAAAAGCCGCGGCCGAAGCCGCCGGCCTGCCGCTCTATCGTTATGTCGGTGGCACCAAGGCACATGTCCTGCCGGTGCCGATGATGAACATCATCAATGGCGGCGCGCATGCCGACAACCCGATCGACTTCCAGGAATTCATGATCATGCCGATCGGTGCGCCGACGCTTCGCGAAGGGGTCCGTTGGGGTTCGGAAATCTTCCACACGCTGAGGAAGAAGCTGAAGGATGCCGGCCACAACACCAATGTCGGCGACGAGGGCGGCTTTGCCCCGAATTTGAAAAGCGCACCGGTGGCGCTCGATTTCATCATGGAATCGATCGAGCAGGCCGGCTTCAAGCCGGGTGAGGAGATCGCGCTCGGCCTTGATTGCGCGGCGACAGAGTTCTTCAAGGACGGCAACTACGTCTATGAGGGCGAGAAGAAGACGCGTGACCCCAAGGCGCAGGCCAAATACCTGGCCAAGCTCGCCGCCGACTATCCGATCATCTCGATCGAGGACGGCTTGGCCGAGGACGACTGGGAGGGCTGGAAGTACCTCACCGACCTGATCGGCAAGAAGACCCAACTGGTCGGCGACGACCTGTTCGTCACCAACACCGCAAGGCTGCGCGACGGCATTCGTATGGGCGTTGCCAATTCGATCCTGGTCAAGGTCAATCAGATCGGCTCGCTGACGGAGACGCTCGACGCCGTTGAAACCGCGCACAAGGCCGGCTACACCGCCGTGATGTCGCATCGCTCGGGCGAAACCGAGGATTCGACCATCGCCGATCTTGCGGTTGCCACCAATTGCGGACAGATCAAGACCGGCTCGCTGTCGCGCTCGGACCGCATGGCCAAGTACAACCAGCTGATCCGCATCGAAGAAGAGCTGGGCAAGCAAGCAAGCTATGCCGGCAAGTCGGTGGTCAAGGGCTGATCCGCAAACACTCGGGATCCCCGGATATCGGATGAAAGGGCGGGAGCATTCCCGCCCTTTTTCATTTCGGGTCGCCAAACCGGTCACCCGTAACCGTCCGTTAAGCACAATCGGGCGAAAAAGATCGTGAGCCGCCTGAGTTTGCGGCCGAGAGGAATCGGGCGATGTGGACGCGTCAGCACAAGCAGAGAAACACCGGCCGGCTGATCATTCCCTCGCTCTGCGTGGCGTTCCTGGCCTATTTCGGCTTTCATGCCTATCATGGTGAATTCGGCATCTATTCGAAGTATCAGCTGGAAGCCCAGACGGTTGCGCTACAAAGCCAGCTCGATGCGATCAAGGCGCGCCGGATGGAACTCGAGCGGCGCGTTCGGCTCATGCATGAAGGCACGCTTGAGAAGGACATGCTCGACGAGCAGGCGCGCAAGGCGCTCAATCTATCCCAAGCTGATGAAATCACCATCATGTTGCCGGCCTCGTCGAAATAACCGACATCCGGTTAATCGTCAATATTTTCAATGATTTTAATCGCTTAGGCGCATGCCAGCTATGCAAATTCGGCATGGCGCAACGCTTTACCGCGTGTTAGCCTCCCTGAAATCGGTGGGAGGAGCTGATCTCCCCAGGGCAGATTTCATGCTGCTCTAATGTCCACAAAGAGACGCCAACAGGGAGTTATGCATGGCCACCGCCGCCAGAAAAGCGCCTGCCAAATCCAAATCCGACGGTAAATCGGGGCTTTCGGCCCCCAAGCCGGCAGAATTCACCAAGGACGAAGAGCTTGCCGCCTACCGGCACATGCTGCTCATTCGTCGTTTCGAGGAAAAGGCCGGCCAGCTTTACGGCATGGGTTTCATCGGCGGCTTCTGCCATCTGTATATCGGCCAGGAAGCGGTCGTCACCGGCATGAAGATGGCGCTGATCGACGGCGATCAGATGATCACCGCCTATCGCGACCACGGCCACATGCTGGCGATGGAGCTGTCGCCGCGTGGTGTCATGGCCGAACTGACCGGGCGTCGTGGCGGCCTGTCGCGGGGCAAGGGCGGCTCCATGCATATGTTCTCCAAGGAAAAGCACTTTTACGGCGGCCACGGCATCGTCGGCGCGCAGGTGTCGCTCGGCACGGGCTTGGCCTTCGCCAACCGCTACCGCGACAACAACAATGTCTCGCTGACCTATTTCGGCGATGGTGCGGCCAACCAGGGCCAGGTCTATGAAAGCTTCAACATGGCCTCGCTGTGGAAGCTGCCGGTAATCTACATCATCGAGAACAACCGCTACGCCATGGGCACCTCGGTCTCGCGCTCGTCGGCGGAGACGGACTTTTCGCATCGCGGCGCCTCGTTCAAGATTCCCGGCATCCAGGTCGACGGCATGGATGTCCGCGCCGTCAAGGCAGCGGGCGATCTGGCCACCGAATGGTGCCGTGCCGGCAACGGTCCGCTGATCCTCGAAATGCAGACCTATCGCTATCGCGGCCATTCGATGTCCGATCCAGCGAAATACCGCTCCAAGGAAGAAGTGCAGAAGATGCGCTCCGACCATGACCCGATCGAGCAGGTCAAGGCGCGGCTGACCGGGAAGAAGTGGGCGACCGAGGACGAGCTGAAGACCATCGACAAGGAGGTTCGCGACATCGTCGCCGACGCAGCGGAATTTGCCCAGAACGATGCAGAGCCGGATCCGTCCGAGCTCTGGACCGATATCGTATTGTAACGGGAGGGCAAGGACATGCCGATCGAAATTCTCATGCCCGCTCTCTCGCCGACCATGGAAGAGGGCAATCTTTCCAAGTGGTTGAAGAACGAGGGCGACAAGGTCGTCGCCGGCGACGTCATCGCCGAGATCGAAACCGACAAGGCGACGATGGAAGTCGAAGCCGTTGACGAAGGCACGCTGGGCAAGATCCTGATCGCCGCCGGCACCGAAGGCGTCAAGGTCAACACACCCATCGCCGTGTTGCTGCAGGAGGGCGAAAGTGCCGGCGATATCGGCAAGGCCGCGGCTCCCGCCAAGGCGGAAGCACTCTCACAGGCAGAGGCTCCGGCCGCCGCTGAGGACAAGGCGGAGGCCACAAAGCCGGCCGCGGCGCTGGTCGCTGCCGCTCCAAAGACGGAAATCGCCGCCGATCCGGACATTCCGGCCGGCACGGAAATGGTCTCGACCACGGTGCGCGAAGCGCTGCGCGATGCCATGGCCGAGGAAATGCGCCGCGACGGCGATGTCTTCGTCATGGGCGAGGAGGTTGCCGAATACCAGGGCGCCTACAAGATCACGCAAGGGCTGCTGCAGGAATTCGGGCCGCGGCGCGTCGTCGATACGCCGATCACCGAGCATGGCTTTGCCGGCGTTGGCGTTGGCGCTGCAATGGCCGGCCTGAAGCCGATCGTCGAGTTCATGACTTTCAACTTCGCCATGCAGGCGATCGATCAGATCATCAACTCCGCCGCCAAGACGCTCTATATGTCGGGCGGCCAGATGGGCGCGCCGATCGTGTTCCGTGGACCGAACGGTGCTGCTGCCCGCGTCGCCGCCCAGCATTCGCAGTGCTATGCCGCCTGGTATAGCCACATTCCGGGTCTGAAAGTGGTGATGCCTTACACCGCCGCTGACGCCAAAGGCTTGCTGAAAACTGCAATCCGCGATCCCAACCCTATAATCTTCCTTGAGAACGAAATCCTCTACGGTCAGTCCTTCGATGTGCCGAAGCTGGATGATTTCGTTTTGCCGATCGGCAAGGCGCGCATCCACAAGACAGGCAAGGACGTGACCATCGTCTCCTTCGGCATCGGCATGACCTATGCGGTCAAGGCGGAAGCCGAGCTGCGCGGCATGGGCATCGACGTCGAGATCATCGATCTCAGGACCATCCGCCCGCTTGACCTCGACACCATCATCGCCTCGGTCAAGAAGACCAACCGCCTGATCGTTGTCGAAGAGGGATATCCGCAGAGTTCCGTCGGCGACCATATCGCCAACCAGGTGTCGCAGCGCGCCTTCGATTTCCTCGACGCGCCGGTCATCACCATTGCCGGCAAGGACGTGCCTATGCCCTATGCGGCCAACCTCGAGAAACTGGCTTTGCCGAATGTCGGCGAGGTCATCGAGGCGGTCAAAGCCGTCACGTATCGCTGAACCGGGCGGGAGGACAAAATGCCAATCAACATCACCATGCCGGCCCTGTCGCCCACGATGGAAGAGGGCAATCTGTCCAAGTGGCTCGTCAAGGAGGGCGACAAGGTTTCGCCGGGCGATGTCATCGCCGAGATCGAGACCGACAAGGCGACGATGGAAGTCGAAGCTGTCGATGAGGGCACGGTGGCGAAGCTCGTCGTTCCTGCGGGAACCGAAGGCGTCAAGGTCAATGCGCTGATCGCCGTGCTCGCCGCTGAAGGCGAGGATGCCGGCGCTGCCGCGAAAAGCGTTGGTGCTGCACCAGCGAAAGCCGAGGCGCCGAAAGCCGATGCTCCGAAGGCGGAAGCACCAAAGGCTGAGGCGCCAAAGGCCGAACCGGTCGCTGCCACTCCCAAGGCAGAGGCGGCTCCGGTTGCCAACGGCCATGCGACTGGCGAGCGCACCTTTGCCTCGCCGCTCGCGCGCCGCATTGCCAGGGAAGCCGGCGTCGATGTCTCTGCCGTGACCGGCACCGGCCCGCATGGCCGGGTGGTGAAGGCCGATGTCGACGCGGCAATTGCCGGTGGCGGCGCCAAGCCTGCCGCCAAGGCCGCGCCCGCTGGCGCGCCAGTGAGTCCGTCTGCTGCTGCGCCTGCCGTGAAGGCGATGTCGGACGAGCAGGTGCTGAAGCTGTTTGAGGATGGCTCCTACGACCTCGTCCCGCATGACAACATGCGCAAGACCATCGCGCGCCGTCTGGTCGAGGCCAAGACCACCATTCCCCATTTCTACCTGACGCTCGACTGCGAACTCGATGCGCTGCTGGCGTTGCGTACGCAGATCAATGCGGCAGCCCCGGTGAAGAAGACCGATAAGGGCGACGC